>UQPV01000072.1 GCA_900543035.1 uncultured Solobacterium sp. | reverse complement strand
GCGCTTCCATACTTCGACCGCTCCTGGGTACTTCTCCCACTCTTTGCAGAACACTTCAAATGCCGCGTTCGCTGCTTGATCCGATCCAGGTGGAGATCACGGCGCTTTATGACACAGCGTTTCTTCTGGCCGTGACGCTCATCTTCTGGCTGGTCTGCCGGCATCATAAGCTTGACCGCCCCATCGGCATCCTGATGGTCATCACTTATGTGTGCGATCTGATCTACATCATCCTGCGCTGAACAAGGCCATCTTCAGCCTGCAGACGCTCCTTGCGGGGCGTTTTTTTGTGTCTTCACGCATTCATCTCGATTTTCTTTACCAATGCGCTGCCTGTGGAAAAAACGGGTATAATGGTTTAAGCGGATGAACGGATCCGCTTGAGGAGGGAAAGGATGATCCTGTATTTCAGCGCGTCTGGCAACAGCCGCTTCATCGCCGAACATGCGGCGGCATTGCTGGAGGATGAAGCGTGCAGCCTCAATGCGCGCATCCGCCTTGATCAGCATGATCCCTTGGAATCAGCGCGGCCTTATGTCCTCGTTTGCCCGACATATGCCTGGCGCATCCCGCGCATCGTGGAAGAGCATCTGTGCCATACGGAGCTGAAGGGCAGCAGGCAGATCTATCTGCTGGTGAGCGCATGCGGATCCAGTGGGAACACAGGCAGCTATGCGGCGCGGTTTTTCCGATCGATCGGCATGGAATGGATGGGCTGGCATACCTTTTATATGCCGGGGAGCTATGTGGCGTTTCTGGAAGATCCGGATGTGGCGCATGCCCGGCAGATGAACCAGCGCGCCAGGATCCAGCTGCGAAAGCTCGTCTGCCGGATCAATGCCTGCCAGCCGCTTGATCCTGTTCGTGTCGGTCCGCTCGATCGGTTCATGAGCATGGCCGCTAATCCGTTCTTTTATCGGTTCATCATCGGCAGAAGCGGATTTGATGTGACCTCACGGTGTGTCGGCTGCGGGAAATGCACCCAGGTGTGTCCGCTGAACAATATCCAGATGGTGCAGGGACGTCCGCAATGGGGAAAACGGTGCACGCATTGCATGGCCTGCATCCACCAGTGCCCGAAGGCGGCCGTGGAATTCCGCCGCATCACCATAGGAAAGAATCGGTATTACAATACAGGAGAATGAGAGGAGGAAACGCGATGCGTGAACTTGAAGCAGACATTCAGGCGCTGGCACAGGAATTTTCAGGCTGCCGGCATATCCTGCAGGCGCTGGGCGATGAGACACGTCAGCATCTCATCCTGTCGATGATGCAGATGGGACAGTGCGAGGGCTGCCGGGTCGGCGCCATCACGGAAAAGACGAGCCTTTCCCGTCCGGCCGTTTCTCATCACCTTCAGATCTTGAAACAGGCCGGATTGCTGAAGGTGCGCCGTGAAGGGACGAAAAACTATTATTATTTCGATGCGGACATGGAAGCGATGAACAGTCTGATCCAGATGCTGGAACATGCCAAGCAGGTCATGGCTGTATTGCCGGAGCGCACCAATGATGAGTGAAACAGACGATGGAGGTAGACGAATGAATATCACAGAAGCGATGCGTGCGCGGCACAGCGTGCGTCAGTATCAGGACAGCGCGTTGGCGCAAAGCGCATGCGCACGCCTGCAGGCAGAGATCGATGCCTGCAACCGGGAAAGCGGGCTGCACATCCAGCTGATCGTCGATGAGCCGAAGGCCTTTGACGGCTTCATGGCCCATTATGGAAAGTTCAGCGGCGTGCGAAACTATATTGCCATGATCGGAAAGAAAGGCGCGGATCTGGATGAACTATGTGGCTATTATGGCGAGCGGCTCGTGCTGCTCGCGCAGCAGCTTGGCCTGAATACATGCTGGGTGGCGATGACTTACCGCAAGATCAAGACGGCGTTCACGATCGATCGCGGCGAAAAGCTGTGTGTCGTCATCGCGCTTGGCTATGGAGAAACAGCTGGCAGTCCGCATCCGGTCAAGGCGTTCCATGAGGTGGCACAAGCAGATGGCGAGATCCCGAAATGGTATCGTGACGGCGTCGAGGCAGCACTGCTTGCCCCTACGGCCATGAACCAGCAAAAGTTTTTCTTTTCGCTGAAGGGAAATCAGGTCAGCGTCAAGGCCGGCATGGGTTTCTATACGAAGGTCGATCTGGGCATCGTAAAATATCATTTTGAACAAGGTGCAGGAAAGTGCGGCTGGAGATGGGCCGAGCGATCCTGAACGGACAGAGATCGGGACAACGGATGATCATCCCGGTCTCTGTCTGCTTTTTCATGATGTTCAGCTGAATGAAAAATTGCTGAAGTGAAAAAGTAAACGCAACTCTAATAAGGCAAAAAATGATCGTTGCACTTACTCATACAGAATCTGTGAT
>UQPV01000071.1 GCA_900543035.1 uncultured Solobacterium sp. | reverse complement strand
CTTCCTGCGTCGCTTCCGGATCAGCCAGCACACGCTTCACCGCTACGATCGTCCGATCCAGCATGTTCCTGCTTTCCGCAGTATAACCTGCCAGATCCAGACTAATCGCATACGCGATGATCTCTTCCAATGTGCTCGTGTCTGCCTTCGTACGCGCATTCAGGCGTGCTTCTCTCAGCGTCTTCGTCGCTTCATCGATCTCTGCCTGTGTCGTTGCATTGCTCAGGACCGTCTTCGCTGCATCCAGCTTCTCCTGCAGTCCTTCTACGCTGCTCGGCACATAGTTATCGAGGTTCGCGATCATCTCGCTCACGAGCTCGACCTCATGCTCGAGCGCGCTCGTATCCAGCTTGATGCTTTCCAGTCCAGCGATCGCGCTGCTCAGGTTCGTGATGGCATCTGTCACCTCAGCGGTCGTCGCATCGTCATTGATCGCTGCGGCCTGTGCGGCGTCGATCGCTGCCTGCAGTGCCTCGAGGCTTTCTGCCGTGTAGCTGCCATCGAGGTAACCGTTAGCGGCTTCGATCAATGCGTTCAGCTCTGTCTTGGCGACGATCTCCCACAGCTCCTGTGCCGCTTTGGTCATCGCTCTGTTCGCTGCCTTCAGCTCATCTACAGTTGCATCTTCACTGGCAAGCAGTTCTTCTGATGCGGCCACTGCGTCTTTCAGTGCCTGCAACTTGCCCGGACGCAATCCTTCTACGTTATTCAGGATATTCTCGTTGATGAAGTCGATCGTCGCCTGCACATCTGCTCTCAAGGCATCCGTGCTTTCATCGATATTCAGCGCCTGCATCGCTTCGCTCAGATCGAGCAGTGCGCTCACGACTTCCGTTGCAGTCGGTGTTTCCTTGGCGAGCACGGCCTGTGCATTGGCGATGGCTTCATTCAGCGCTTCATCCTCAGCGCCCAGCGCGATGGCCTTGTCAACCATGTCGCGCAATGCCTGAACAGCGGCATCGCCAGCTGGTTCGCTTACTTTCTCCAATGCGCCGATGGCGGATGTCAATGCTTGCTCTGCTGCATCGACAGCGGCCTGATCAGCCTGTGCATCGGCTGCGACCGTCTTGGCCGCATTCAATGCTTCCTGAATCGCCGCCCAGCTTTCGGCGGTATACGCCGTTTCATCCAATGCCTCTGCTCGTTCGATCGCCGCATTCAGCGCTTCCTTATCTGCGTGCTCCTGCTCATCGGTGAGCGTGATGTTCTCCAGCCAGTATCGTCCGGCTTCCTGATCATTATTGAACAGATAGATCTTGCCGATCGCTGCAGGCGCCTGCGCTGTCGCGCGGAACGCGAAATCCTGCGCGATCTGCTGCTCTGTGCCATCCGGGAGCGTGACATATACGCTGTAAGTCTGTCGTTCCAGATCGATGCCGGCCCGGATCGAATACTTCGTATTTGCGGCATGCCGCACATCGCTGCGCACGAAGCGGGTTCCATCGTACACGCTGAAATATCCATCATTGAACATCCGGATCACGATCGGCACTTGCGCATACGCATGATAATCAGAACCAGCTGCGCCGATGCCGATGATGGCGTTGGTCTGATCTGCCGGCAGCGTCGTCACCGCATCAAAGCTGACCGTCATGCGCTTGCTCGTCGATGGACCGATCTCACGGCTTGCCGATATCGCGCCGGATGTGCTGGACTCAACACTGATCAGCGCGTCATTCGAAGGACGCAACCGCTCCTCGCTCGTGATATGCTCGATCCAATAGCGCCCTTCTGCCTGATCGTTATTGAACAGATAGATCTTGCCGATGTCATCCGGCTGCTGGGCCGTAGAACGGAAGGCAAAGTCATCCGCGATCTGTGTCTGCGCACCATCAGGAGAGGTGACAACGACATCATACGTTCCGGCATGCAGATCGATCCTGACCTCCAGCCGGTATTTTTCATTCTGCGCAAACTTTACCGATGACTGCACATATCCATTTCCGTCATAGGCGCCGAAGCAGCCATCCTTATACATGCGGATGATGATCGGCACCTGTGAATATGCGGTATATGCCGAATCTGAAGAACCGATGCCGACGATGGCGTTGGTCTGATTCGGCGAAAGCACGCTGATCATATCGAACGACAATGTCACTTCTTCATCCGTTGAAGGACCGATCTCACGACTGGCCGAAACCGCGCCGGAAGTGCTGGATCCTACGCTGATCAGCGCATCATCCGCCGGCTTCGGTGTCTGTGCAGGCGGGGTATAATCAAAACGGATCTCATACTCCGGCCGCTCTGGATAACGCCCATCGCTCAGCCCCTGATCAAGCAGCGCGGTCAGCTTGGCATCGATCACCGGATCGAACAGCTGCTCCTTGTAACTGACGATCGCGATGCCATCTTTTATCGAAGAGAGGATGCGGTTTTCCTGGCCGCATACGTCGTTCAGTGCCGCATATTCCTCTCCTTCATGCAAGATGATATCGCTCAGCCCATCTGCGCGCTCTTCTCCATATATGGCACTGAGGAAAGACAGCGGCACATAAGTCTTTCCATCCTGCGCGATCGCGGTCATCGTCCCCGTTTCATCCAGCGTCGTCACGCGGGAATTGACCACAGCGTCTGGCGAGCCTTCCTTTACGGCGACAGCGCCGATCATCCGTTTGTTCAGCGCAGGCTCCACATCATCACGCACATAGCCCTGACTTTCCAACTTAGACAGTTCCGAAAGGAACAGCACTGCCGCGGCTGGCGCATAGCTTTGCGAAGAGCCGATGCCCAGCGAACAATTCGGATTCGGATAAGCGCTGATCAGTTCTGAGCGGCCGACCAGACCATCCGGACGGAACGCATTCGCATTCAATCCCAGGAACGCTTTCCGCACTGCCGGATAATAGGTTTCCTTATCCAGCAGACCATGATTGATGCCCCAAGTCAAACCATAAGCGAAGAATACCGTTCCGCTGGTCTCCGGCCGGATATCATGTGCATGATCATCCAGGTTCATGCGCCAGAAACCATCTTCCCCCTGTACCTGGATAAGCGTTTCTGCCATTTTCTTGAACGTTGTCTCGTATTCCAAACGATCCTCTTCACGGTCATCCGGCAAATCTTCCAGCACTCGGGCCAAAGCGGCCATTGCCCAGCCATTGCCTCGTGCCCAGAGCACCTTTTTCCCATTCGGGCTGACCTTCTGATTATTGCCGCTGCTGGCCGGGTCATATACTGCGCCCGGATCATAAATAAGGAGCACAAGGAAAACTATTTGATGTGGACATTGAATAAAGAGATCCCGTTTTCAAATAATGTCAGCGAGCGATCTTTGCGC
>UQPV01000070.1 GCA_900543035.1 uncultured Solobacterium sp. | reverse complement strand
AGATCGGTACAGTCACGGTAAGGATCGGAGGTGATTAAAAATGGACAATAAGAAAAAAGGCCGTAATATCCTGATCGTAGTCTTGCTGCTGATTAGCGCGGTGGCAGTTTGTGTAACGATCTGGGCGCTCTTTTTCCGAGATGATGGGCAACTGACACCAGATTATGCGCCGGTCGATGAGGAAGCCAATGCAGAAGAGATTCCTGATGACAGCGGAGAGAAGATGGAGGTCCCGGAGGGAGGCGGAAGTGTCAGCCTGACTTATACTCGCGAAGTGAGCATTGATATCAGTGATAAAAGCGTTTCGCTGCTGTTTGCCAATCCGGGAAAATCGAATCAGGATATCGTGCTTCAGCTGGTGATTCAGGACAATGTCATCGTGCAGAGCGGAACATTGGTGCCTGGCAAACAAGTGACCAAGCTGGATCTCAGTGAGGATGCCGCATCCAAGCTTTCAGCAGGCACATATGAAGGGAATTTCAACGTGCTCTACTATGATCTGCAAAGCGGAGAACGTGCGGTCGTTCATACCGAGATCCCAGTTGCGATTCAGGTAAATGAATAAATAGATGTACAAAAAGCTGAGGAGGGAAACTAATGAAAAAATTAACGGCTTTTGGATTATCCGCGGCCATGATGATGAGCATGAGCAGCATGGTCTTTGCGGAGGAAACGACGATGGGCACTGGCGATCAGGAAATCGATGTCCATGCCAAGTATGAGGACAATACATCCTCTTCTGCGGTGTATAGCGTAGATGTTTCATGGGGAGCAATGGAATTTACGTACACGGAAGATGGCACGTTGACATGGGATCCATCTGATCACACCTATATCGAAGATACGACATCAGGATGGACCGCATCCGGAAACGGAGTCACCGTAACGAACCATTCCAATGTAGATGTCAGCGCATCTTTTAACTTTGAACAGGCACAGGGCTATGAATCATTGAATGGAGCCTTTGACGTAGCGCAGGCCGCATTGGACGCCGGAGTAGAAAATGGATTTGATCAAGCGGATTCAGTGACATCGACATTGACGCTTTCAGGAGAATTGGATGAATCTGTAACTGATTTTACTAAAGTCGGAACAGTTACGGTGGAAATCAAATAAAAAAGAGAGGATGGATGAGAAATGAAAAAGAAAATGATTGGTGCGATTACGTTGAGCATGATGCTTGCAGGTGCAGGAACGGTGTATGCTGCAGACGGCATCGGGTCTGGAGGATCTGATTCCAGCCCGGTCACCGGTACGTATGAAGCTGGCGCTTCCGCAGAAACCGTATATAGTGTTGACATTGCCTGGGAAGGCCTCTCCTTCACGTATCATGGCGCTGATGAGGGAACATGGGATCCGGATACGCATCAGTATGAAGGGTCGACAGAAGCAGGATGGGAAGAAGGAAAGGGTACGATTTCCATCACGAACCATTCCAATACGGATGTCAATGCTTCAGCCTCTTATGAAGCGGCAGAGGGATTTGAAACAGCGAATATGGAATTCAGTGAAAATGATCTCACTGTCGGTTCTGCAGACAATGGTGAAGATGGAGGAGCTGGTACTGCTGTGAAGGAGACCATTACCGTTACGCCATCTGGTACGCTCCCAGAAAGAACAGAAAATAAAGAGATCGGTCATATTACAGTGACCATCAAATAAGTGCGGGCGATCAAGGCGATAGCTTTGATCCCTCATGAATAGCAGTCAGTGATGGCTGCCATTCATGAGGGAGGGAATGAAATGAAAAAGAAAAATATGCTGCTGCCCCTATCTTTATGTTTATGCGTGTTATCGATCTGCGTCATGATCATGGCACTGGCTTATCCTGTGCCGGAAAAGACGTTTATTCCGCCGGAATTTGATCAGAATGCACAACAGGGCATTCCGCAAGTGCCAGATGGTCTTGGCTGGTCTGCGTTTGAAGGGGATGATCTTCAGATAAAAGTATGCGGAATCTTTAATGCTGAAGGAAACAGTTCAGACATATGGCTGTTTAACGATGCGGATAATGAGGTGTGGATAAAGGTCCGCATGATTGAGGATGACGAGAAAGTGTTGGGCGAAACAGGATTGATACGGCCCGGCGAGTATGTGCAAAGCATAAAATATGATCAGCTTCCTGGTCAAGATACCAATATCGTGTTGAAAGTGATGGCTTATGAGCCGGAAACTTACCATAGTGCAGGAAGCTTCTTTATTGAAATGAAAAGAAAGGAATGAAGATACATGATGAAAACCATCTCAGTGCTTATGGCAGCGTGGATACTTTCATCAGGGATCTGGTGTCAAGCGGCTGAATCAGAAAGTATTACAGAGGATCCTTTGCAGTCTGATGTCTATGCCAGAAGCAGGTACAGCAAAGCGTGGATAGAAGTGTCGGTCAGCCAAGGAGAAGCTGTTGCAGCTTTGCCGGATGGAACGTTGATCAAGGCAGAAAACACACCAGAGCATGCGGCTGTATTCAAGGTCATCTTGATCGATCCTTCTGAGCGGGATGCGTGGGCGTGGATCAAATCCTGTCTGGATGAAAGAGCAGAGCTGCATCAGGCTTATGATCTGTCGTTTGAAGATGACGAGGGAGAACGGATAAGTATCGATCAAGCGATGATCTCCATTGCAGATGATGACACGCTCGGGAGTTCGGTCTATTCGCTTGGGATCGAAGGCGATGCGGCAAAACTAGAAAGCTATTCTGCGCACGAGACGATTTGCTTTCGAGGGAATGATCATCGATACTACGCGGTGATCCTGGGCGCTCCTTCTGATCTGCCGGAGGACATCGGTTCACCGCCCACTTCAGTTCAGCATGAGAGCGTGCTGCTATTGTTAATGATCGTTTCAGGAACGATGTCAGTTATGCTGATCAGAAAAAAGGCATAGAAACTTTCGCCTCTCTTAAGCGCATCATTTATCGGGACGAAACGGATGAGGAAGCGGGATCGATCCGATAAATGGAAGTTAAACGAGTCTGCATCGTCCTGATCATCCTGCCGAGCGCATCATTTTCAGATCGATCGAGCATGATACATCAGGCGGATGCGAAAAAGATGGTGTTTTTATGCGCGCTCTGGTGAAAATATAAAGGGAATCTGCTATAATTACATACATGAACCTGAAGGGGAGAGTGGATTGTATGGATCTGAGAGAGTATATCGCGTCAATTGAGGGGTTTCCAAAGGAAGGCATCATCTTTCGGGATGTCACGCCGCTGCTGGCGGATGGGGACGCTTTTCATGATGCCTGTGACAGGCTGATCGAGTTTGCCCGCAGGCTTGAAGCAGATGTGATCGTGGGTCCGGAATCCCGCGGCTTCATGTTCGGCTGTCCGGTTTCTTATGCGCTGGGCGTCGGCTTTGTTCCGGTGCGCAAGCCCGATAAGCTGCCGCGGAAGACGCTGTCCTGCTCCTATGACCTGGAGTATGGATCAAATACGCTGGAAATGCACGTGGACGGCATCCGTCCGGGACAGCGCGTGGTCATCATCGATGATCTGCTGGCGACCGGAGGAACCGTGGAAGCGACGGTAAAGATGATCAGGGAGCTTGGCGGGGAACCGGTGGGCTGCGCCTTTATCATCGAGCTCAGCGATCTGCAT
>UQPV01000069.1 GCA_900543035.1 uncultured Solobacterium sp. | reverse complement strand
CACAAAGTGACGTTCAAGAGCCTGGACAGGTCAAAATAAACTGCATTTTTTCTGTAATAGAATATGACGCCCTACAATCATACTGCTCCATATCTTTTACTGCTCCGGCAATGTCTGGCCGGCATGTGGGATCGTTCATCTCTGCTGTGCTTCGGCTCTGTTTGTCGTTCCAGTCTAGATCAGCGGCCGTATAGGGCCGTATCGGACAGATTTCATATAGATCAGCTTCAATTGCTTCTGCGATCTCTTTGGCCGCATGTGCAGTCGTTCCGCTTGCGGAAAAATATGCAACTAATGTTTTTGTCATTTTGCTCTCTCCTTTAGAATATGAATATTTCTTCGTCGTTCATCTGTTACACAAGGTATCGAAGCCAAACAGCGCCATTCTCATAGGCCTGGATATCTTTAAGCGTCAAGGCCGTAGGTGTTTTTCCCATGGGAAGCCCACTTAGTGTAGATGGCAGGTCTAAGTTTTCCAGAGTGGCGTAATATTCATCGACACCTGTCAGCTGTCCTACCATGGCGCAATCAACTCTTCCGTCAAGGGACATCATCATGTGACAAACAATATAGGGTTTTTTCAACTTAGCTTCACCTCCGCTGTTCATTCTATTCTGACATTATGTCATCACACTTACTATAGCGCTGTTCTGACACTGTGTTAATATAAAGGCTGAAGAATTTTTCTCCTGTACTGAAACGATGCGTTCAAAGTACAAAAGCCAGAGGATCTGATGATGAGGCTAGTGGAATTATCTGATCGAAACGTGAAGATCATCGATATGCTGGGGATAACGCTGATCCTCTATGCGTTAATGCGGAATGCCTACAGTTGGACGGATCAAGGACAGTGCTGATTTCATACGGTCACTTGAGCGGTAGAGCGGCTGTTTTTGAACCAGGCGGGGATCTTCAAGAAGATGATATATAGCAGCGCAAATGGGCAGGACAAAACATAAGTGACGCTCTGCAGATTTCTTCTTTGTTCGCTGCACACACAAGTTGCCGCTGTCTGGGGCGATGTAGTTATGCGTTTTAAGCATAAACGACAATTGAATATAAGTATTTCACATGATCGAGCGGAAGTCTTATCATTTTCTTAGGGGATAAGTTCAGTGGTTTGACCTATCCGGAGAGGAGATCGGTTCATGAAACAAATCATGTTATCTAATGGCGTACAGATGCCGATGGAAGGCTTTGGCATCTTTCAGATTCCAAACGATGCGTGTGAAGCGGTTGTCTTAACGGCATTGAAGACAGGGTATCGTCTGATCGATACGGCCAGTTCTTATCAAAATGAAAAGGCTGTCGGAGATGCGATCAGAAAAAGCGGGATTCCTCGCGAAGAGCTGTTTATCACGACCAAAGCGTATATTCAGGAGATGGGATATGAAAAAACGAAGCTGGCGTTTGAACGGTCGTTAAAGAATTTAGGCTTAGACTACTTAGATCTCTATTTGATCCATATGCCTTTTGGCGACTATTACGGCGCCTGGAGAGCCATGGAAGAGCTTTATGAACAAGGAAAAATCAGAGCTGTCGGCGTCTGTAACTTTTTACCGGACCGATTATTGGATCTGTGTAAAAATGTACGGATCCGGCCGATGATCAATCAGATCGAGCACCATCCGCATGATCAGCGAGATGAGGAGATCGCGTTGATGAAGAAGCTGGGTGTTCAGCCAGAAGCCTGGGCTCCGTTTGCGGAAGGGTTAAAGAGGATGTTCAGCGAACCGCTGATCTTGGAGCTGGCGCAAAAGTATCATAAGACTCCGGGGCAGATCCTGCTTCGCTGGAATATCGAGAATGGCTGTGCCGTGATCCCCAAGACCGTTCATGAAAGCCGAATGAGAGAGAATCTGGACATCTGGGACTTTCAATTGTCCAAGCAAGATTTAGAGCGGATGAAAGAGTTGGATAAAGGTGTCCCATCTATGTTGGATACGCGTGATATCAATGAGATTGAACGAGTTTATGCCTATTTAGATGACCCTGTCTTGACGACATTAAAGTAGGAGGGATATGATGAACATCGTTGTATTAGAAGGAAGTCCGAATACCCATGGTTCTTCCAATATGCTGGCGGATGCCTTTACCAAAGGCGCACAGGAAAAAGGACATACGGTTGAAGTCTTTGATCTGCCGAAGATGAATATCCATCCGTGCATGGGCTGTGTCCGCTGCGGCTATGAAGGACCATGTGTTCAGCACGACGATGTCATACAGGTGCGAAGATCACTGTTGTCCAGTGATATGGTCGTCTTTGTGACTCCGTTATATTATTATGGCATGTCGGCGCAGCTGAAGACGATGATCGATCGGTTTTGCGCCTTCAACTCAAGCCTGACATCCCGTCATCTAAGATCGGCATTGATCAGCGCCGCCTGGAATGATGATCCTTGGACATTTGATGCACTGGAAGCGCATTACGATACACTGGTTCGCTATCTTGATCTGGAAGATGTCGGAAGGATCTTAGGCAGAGGCTGCGGGACGCCAAGCATGACCCGGCGTTCTGCTTATGTTCAACAGGCTGGTGAACTAGGGAAAAGCTTAGATCGTTAAGAGGAGGTATTCGCAGTATGGAATATGCTAAATTAGGAAATACAGATATCGAGGTATCCAAGCTCTGTGTCGGCTGCATGAGCTTTGGAAAGGGCGGGACGCTTCATGACTGGACGGTAGATGAGGCAGAAACGGAAAAGATCGTCAAACATGCGTTGGATCTCGGCATCAACTTTTTTGACACGGCCAATGGTTATTCAGAAGGAACCAGCGAGGAATATCTGGGGCGGGCGATCAAGAAAAATATCGCAAGAGATAAAGTGGTGATCGCGTCAAAAGTCTACTTTAATCCAGGACGCCTTTCTTCGGCAGCGATCCATCGGGAGATCGAAGGGACATTGGAACGGCTGGGCACAGATTATCTGGATCTATATATCATCCATCGGTTTGACTATGATACGCCGATTGAAGAGACGATGGAAGCACTGAACGATCTGGTGGTGTCTGGAAAGGTGCGTGCGATAGGAGCGTCAGCGATGTACGGCTATCAGTTTTACAATATGCAGCTCGCCGCAAGAGATCATGGCTGGGCACAGTTCGTGGCGATGGAGAATCATTATAATCTGCTTTATCGGGAAGATGAACGGGAGCTGATCCCTATCTGCCGCCAGATGAATGTTTCGCTGATGCCATACAGCCCTCTGGCAGCGGGGCATCTGACCCGCCCGGAGTGGAACTCGGACTCCATCCGCAGCAGGACAGACAAGGCAGCCATGGGGAAATACGACAGTACCCAGAAGCAGGATATGGAGATCGTGCGCAGGGTGCATGTGCTCGCGGAAAAATATGGGGTCAAGATGCAGCAGATCGCACTGGCCTGGGAATGGGCAAAGGGCGTGACTTCCCCGATCATCGGCGCAACGAAAGCGTCTCATTTCGATGATGCAGCAGGTGCGTTTGCCGTCAAGCTCTCAGAAGAAGATATCGCTTATCTGGAAGAGCCATATGTTCCGCATCGGATCGTCGGCGCGATCGATCACAATCCGGAAGAGGGCGTCAAGCTGCTGGATGTCAAAAAATAACCGGAACGGAGGAGAGACGATGAGCATAACGATGCATCTTTATTATGCCGGCAAAAACGGCAATGCCCGCAGGTTTGCCGAGGAAATGGAACAGGGCGGAACAGCGGATCTGATCCGTGCAGAGCCGGGGAATGAGGGATATGCTTACTTTGTCTCGATGGATGATCCGGAAACGGTCCTGTTGGTCGACCGATGGAAGGATCAGGCATCTCTTGATGCCCATCATGCGTCTTCCATGATGAGGACCATCATCGACCTTCGAAAAACATATGATCTTCATCTGCGCGCGGAAAGACTGATCTCAGATGATGCAGGGATCCCAGATTCAGATGTGAGATTCATCAACGAATGATGCCCATCAAGCATGGATCGATGTAGGGACAATATCGATAAGATCCTGTCTCATGCTTGCGTCAGCGCTATTTCCATCCTGCACCCTTCTCTTCACAGAGGGGGGTGTTTTCATGTCGTGTTTTTTGTAAGAAGGACAGAATGGTGAGCAGATCTCTTGGCGGATGAACAAAGGATCATCGCACTTTCGGCATAAGGCAGACATAGAAAAAGCCGGGACATCGTACCGGCTGAGCGATCATAGCAGGCGGCATAGACACATCAAGCTGTGTCTATCTTTGCCTGTTCTTGCAGAAATCGCTCACGATCTCTTTGACGATCCTGAGTATCGTTTCCTTTTGCTTGAGGCTGCAAGGCGCGACGGTCAGGGCGAATCGCGCGCTGATCTCGTCATCATCAGCGCCCGTGCTGTTTGCCAGCACCTTGTCTACGGAAATAGACAGCGATGAAGCGAGGATGGCGACGATCTCCAGCGAAGGGTTGGCGATCCCGTTTTCGATCTTCGCGATGTGCCGCTTGGAGATCCCGGTCAGGTCTGAGAGATCCTGCTGGCTCAATCTCATTTCACTTCGGGCCTGTCTGATCGCTTCTCCGAATGCCTTGATGGCTTGCTCTGGCATGATGAATCACCTCAATGACATTTTATCGTTCCCCATTTCTGCTTTACATATCCTAATCATTCCTCAAAACAAGGTATCATCGTGCGTCTTGACCGACCTGTTTTTGGACAGGGAATGGGCTTGTGTGAAGGGGCATGGTATAATGATCCTATTCAATCATGTCGAAGGAAGGGAGGAGCTGTCATGGATATCCTCATGGCTCTGATCATGATCATTGCCGGATTTTTCTTTCTGGTCAAGGGGGCAGACTTATTTGTGGATAGTGCCTCGGGCATAGCGGGGAAGCTGGGCATATCACCGGTCGTCATCGGCCTGACCATTGTAGCGTTCGGCACGTCGATGCCGGAACTGGCGGTCAGTGTGACGGCGGCGCTGGAAGGCGCGAATGAGATCGCCCTCGGCAATGTCGTCGGCTCCAACATCTTCAATCTGCTGGTCGTCGCCGGCGGGAGCGCCTGTCTGTATCCGCTGGCCTGCGACCGCATCCTGCTGAAGCGGGACTGGCCGCTGTCTGCGCTTGCCGCACTCGTGCTGGGCATCTTCCTGTTTGGGGATCAGCGCATCTCGCGCGGAGAGGCGCTCATCTTGCTGGCGATGTAGTTGGTGCCGGGATTGGTGGCATATTGCAGTTCCATTTTCTTCGGCTCATCGTCCATGAGGGTGGAAGCATTTTCAGAGAAATCTGACGGAATGGTAATCACCATATAATATGTGCCGTCTGCAACGCCCTTTTCCGCCTTGTCTGCACTGACGAAGTGGAAATCCAGCTGGTCATTTTCTTTCAGCTTATCCACCAGTTCATCTCCGACGGCAAGGGTCTTTCCCTCATAGTCTACCGATTTGTCGTTGTTGACGACTGCCACCGGCAGCTGGTTCACGTTGCCGTACGGATCCCACATGGAGCCCAGAAACAGCGTGGTGTAAATGGTCGGGATCAGCACAATTGCCGCCATAGCGATACCATTGAAATGCCGCCAGAAAAAGTTCTGCTTTTTTCCGGAATCGCTCGATCGCATAAATACCTACTTCCTTTCTATTGTGAAACAAAGACTGCTTTCCCCGAATGCACAGTTTTGCTTCTCTGCGAGTGACGAAATACAGCTGTCTACAAAAAAGTTTTTGTCTACAAATAGAAAACTGTTGACTTTTCGTCCTGTATCTATTATAATATAAGGGAAGATAATTTGCAACCGTTGATTTTGCAAATTTCGCCTAGTAATAGACACTATGTTTATTATGCATCATGACAGCCCCGAATGTCATGACAAAGAAAACGATAAAAAGCATCTATGCTAGATAAAGGAAGATGTATCATGACAAATAATATCAAACAGGAACGGCGATACCGCCGCACAGAAGCTCTGATCCTGAACGGACTGACTACCCTGCTCCAGCAGAAAAGCATCAAGGAAATCACAGTGCGGGAACTGGCAGATCTGGTGGACATCAACCGCTCTACCTTTTATCTCCACTATACCGACATTTACGACCTGCTGGAAAGGCAGAGCAGCCGCAGTT
>UQPV01000068.1 GCA_900543035.1 uncultured Solobacterium sp. | reverse complement strand
CCCCCCCCCCCCCCCCCCCCCCCCCCCCCCCCCCCCCCCCCCCCCCCCCCCCCCCCCCCCCCCCCCCCCCCCCCCATGATATTTACCGTAATCATGATATGATGAACGTGTTTGATGGAGGAAACAGGGGTTATGAAAAAGGAAATCCTGAATGTGAACGGTCTGTGCAAGACGTTTACGCTCTCCAGGCGGCAGCAGAAGATCGAAAGGACGCATGAGAAAAAGATCCGTGCGGTCGATCATCTGTCATTTACCGCTTATGAAGGAGAGATCTTTGGTCTGCTCGGTCCCAACGGGGCCGGTAAGACGACTACGCTGCGCATGCTGGCGACCTTGATCCGCCCGGATGAAGGTGATGCGCTGGTGGATGGCACAAGCGTGGTCAGACAGCCGGAGCTGGTAAGAAAAAAGATCGGCTTTCTGACAAGCGAGCTGAAGCTGGAAGAGTTTTTTACGCCGAACGCATTGTTTGACTTTTTTGCCGAATTGCATCAGATGGAGCCTGCGCTGGCGAAGAAACGCAAGGAAGAGCTGTTCGAGCGCTTCGGCATCTCGCAGTTTGCGGAGGTGAAAGTGGCCAATCTGTCCACGGGCATGAAGCAAAAGGTCTCGATCGTCATTTCGATCCTGCACGATCCCAATATCATCATCTTTGATGAACCGACCAACGGGCTGGATGTCCTGACGGCGAGGACGGTGACGGACTTTCTGCTTGAACTGCGAAGACGGGGGAAGACGGTCATCCTGTCCACGCATATCTTCTCACTGGTGGAGAAGCTGTGCGACCGGGTAGGGATCATCGTCAACGGGCGCATGGCTGTCTGCGATACGCTCTCTGCGCTGACCGCGTCGGAAGATCTGGAAGAGGTGTTCTTCGATATTTATCAGAAAGCTGCAGGTGATGATCGTGGGTAAAGGGATCTGGACGATCATGAAAAAGGAACTGGCCAGGTTTTTCAAGGACGGACGCATGTGTCTGACGACGCTGCTGCTGCCAGGGCTCATGATCTATATCTTATACAGTTTTATGGGCGATGCGCTGGGCTCTCAGCTCAACGTGACGGAGGATTTCCAGCCGGCGATCCGGGCGGTCGAGATCTCTGATTCGATGCGTGAGCTGTTTGCGCAGGCCGGCATGGAAACGGAGGAGATCGGCGCGGATGAGCAGGCGGATGCGATGAATGCGGTGCAGCAGGAGGAAATCGATCTGCTCATCGTCTTCCCGCAGGACTTCGATGCTGCCGTGCGCGCATATGATGTATCCGCGGGAGAAGCGGCGCCCAATATCGAGATATATTATAATTCCGCCAGCACAGATTCCTCTGCCGCATTTGAGCAGGTGCAGGGAATGCTGGATCAATATGAATCTGCCTTGTCCAACTGCTTTGACATCAACCGCGGGCAGGAAGGCTATGACCTGGCCGACGACCGCGATCTAGCCGGCATGACGATGGCGTCGATGATGCCGCTGCTGATCTTGATCTTCCTGTTTTCGGGATGCATGGCGGTCGCGCCGGAATCCATCGCCGGAGAAAAGGAAAGAGGAACGATCGCGACGATCCTGGTTACGCCGATCCGCCGCAGCGAACTGGCGCTGGGAAAGATCTTTTCCCTCTCCATCATCGCGCTGCTCAGCGGGCTTTCTTCCACGGTGGGGATCTTGTTGTCCATGCCTAAGCTGATGGGCGGCATGGAGGTCAACATGAATGTCTATGGGGCATCGGATTATATCATGCTCGGTCTGGTCATCTTGTCCACCGTGCTGTTCCTGATCGCCCTGATCTCGATCGTCAGCGCGTTTGCCAAGACGATCAAGGAGGCGCAGACGCTCGTGCTGCCGCTGATGATGATCGCGATGGTGGTCGGCGTCACGTCGATGTTCGGCAGTGCGCAGACGCAGACGGCGCTGTATCTGATCCCGCTGTACAGCAGCGTGCAGTGCATGAGCGGCATCTTCTCCTTTTCATTCAGCTTGGTGAACATGAGCGTCTGTGTCATCAGCAATCTGCTGTACACGGCGATCCTCATCTTCGTGCTCACGCAGATGTTCCATTCAGAGCGGATCATTTTTACCAAATAGCAGCTTCGGCTGCTTTTTCTTGCGGCCTGAAACGATTTGGGGAAATAGGAATTGCGGAAATGTTTGAGGTATGCTATATTATTGTATGTTTAGTCGCTGGGAGGACCTATGAGCAGCTATTATGATACGATTCTGAAACGTGTGGAAAGTGAAATGGAAAAGGGCGATTTCACCGAGGCGATGAAGCTTCTGGAGGAGGAGCTCTCCATGCCGTATATTCCAAAAGAGGATGAGGAGCGTATCATCACGAAATACAACCTCTGCCGTTCAGAGCTGCGCGCGCAGGAAAAGCCGCGCCGCAGCGCAGTGGAAGATATTGGGGATTTGCTGAGGGGTTCCATCGATGAGCAGTTTCAGGCGGTTGAACAGCTGAGAAAAAGTAATATTCGCAATTATGCGGACGAGGTGCGGGAAGCGCTTCATGCGGTGCGCAGCGACTGGGTCAAGGCGTTTCTGATCGAGGCGCTGATCGAGCAGTCGGTGAGCGAGGAGTTCACGGTCGAACGTGAGGGGCTCGAATACCGTTTCGTCCCCTGTGCGCTGACGCTGCCTTCACAGAGCGATGGCGTTCATCAGGCGGTCGAACAGCTGCGGGAGTGGTTCGAGCACGAAGATCCCTCGTTTTTGGCGCTCTGTGTCGAAACGCTGATGCAGGAGGCATATTTGCGGCTGCCGGAGGATATAGATGAATCAGAGAGTCTGATGCTCGCCGCGGCGGTCGCGGAACATGTGTTCCTCGCCGCGCAGAGAGAGGACGATCTTGACTGCTTCCTCCAGGAGCATGCATTGCCGCCGGACGCAGATTGCGAATTATTATTGAACAGGCATGAATGCTCATTCGGATAAGAGATGCAGGAGGTATGAACATGAGTTCAAAATGGGAATTAAAAGAAAAGTCAACGGGTGAACTGGTTGCGACTGTCGAAGGAGAAGACTGGAAACAGGCGCAGAAAAAGGCATTCAACAAAATCAAGAAGAACATCAACATTCCAGGATTCCGCAAAGGTCAGGCTCCGGCGGCACTGATTAAAAAGCAGATTCCTGCGCAGAATATCTTAATGGATGCTGTAGAGGCAGTAGCGAACGATGTGCTCAGTGACGGTGTGGAAGAACACAAGCTCGTGCTGGTGGACCGCCCTGAACTGCGCATCGATGAGATCAACGAGGAAAAAGTCATCCTGAAGTTCATCTGTGCGGTCAAGCCTGAAGTCAAGCTTGGCGATTACAAGGGCCTTCCGATCAAGAAGAAGGCTACGCGCGTAACGCAGAAGGACATCGATGCAGAGGTCGAGCGCCTGCAGCAGCGTTATGCCGATATGGTCGTTAAAGAGGAAGGCAACGTGGAGAGCGGAGATACGGCGGTCATCGATTTTGAAGGATTCAAGGACGGTGTCGCTTTCGACGGCGGAAAGGCTGAGTCTTATCCGCTGGAGATCGGTTCCGGCGCATTCATCCCTGGCTTCGAAGATCAGCTGATCGGCATGGCCAAAGAGGAAACAAAAGACATCAACGTCACTTTCCCTGAAGACTATCAGGTCGCTGAGCTGGCTGGCCAGCCGGTCGTGTTCAAGGTGACGGTGCACGAGATCAAGACAAAAGTGCTTCCGGAAGCCAATGATGAGCTGATCAAGGAGGCGAAGATCAAAGACGTGGAAACAATGGAAGATTACCGCGCATATGTGAAGAAGAACCTGAGCGAGCGCAAGGATCGCGAGAACGAGGAAAACTTCACCAATGAGCTGCTGGAGAAGGTCGTAGCCAACGCAGAGGTGGAGATCCCGGATGCGATGATCGAGCGTGAGACGGATGAGATGGTCAGAGAGATCACACAGCGTCTGAGCGCACAGGGCTTCACGCTGGAGCAGTTTGCCCAGGTAACCGGACAGGATGAGGAGAAGATCCGCGCTGAGGTCCGTCAGGATGCGGAGAAGAAGGTAAGGGTGCGCCTTGTCCTGGAGGCAGTCGCTGAGGCAGAGCAGTTCGAGATCAGCGATGAGGAGATCGATGCTGAGCTGAAGGCCATTGCCGATCAGTACAGCATGCAGATCGAACAGGTGAGAAACCTGATTTCCCATGACGCGGTTTCTTATGACTTACGTCAGCGTAAAGCGTTGGAACTTATCAAGGAAACAGCAGGTAAGTAAGTAAAAAAAGACGCTCGTGCGTCTTTTTTGCCAATTGAAAGGAGCGGTCGATATGGACAACGAGTCAAAGACAATTGTTAGGGCACCACTGGTCTGCACCAGAGGCGTCATCGTTTTTCCCAATCAGGAGGTCATCATCGATGTAGGACGCGAGAGATCCATGCGGGCGGTCGAGGATGCCCGTCAGCAGTTTGACCGCCGGGTCGTGCTGGTCTCTCAGAAGGATCTGACGATCGAGGATCCGGAAGTCAGCGATCTGTACAGCGTAGGATCGCTTTGCGAGATCCGTCACATCCGCCGTCTGGATGGTTATCTGCGCGTGAAATTCAGAGGCCTCAGCCGTGTTCAGCTGCAGTCAGCTGCAGATGAGGGCGGATGCCAGATCGCTTCCGCGCTCATCCTGAATGATATCACGCAGGATGAGATGGAAGAGGTGACGCTGGTCAGGATGATCGCGCGCCAGTTCGAGGACATGGACGCCGTGACGGCGCATATGCCTAAAGAGATGATCACGGAGCTGGCCAAGGGCGTATCTGCACAGCAGCTTTCTGATCAGATCGCACAGATGTTTCCGTTCTCATTGGAGAAGCGTCAGGAATTCTTAGAGACGCTCGGCATCAATGATCGTCTGACGCTGGTGCTGCAGGAGATCCAGAATGAGAAGCAGCTCAGCGAGATCGAGAACAAGATCAATGAAAAAGTAAAAGAGCGTCTTGAAGAGAGCCAGAAAGAGTATTATCTGCGTGAGAAGATGCGCGCCATCAAGGAAGAGCTGGGAGATGTCGCAGACACAGAGAAGGATGTGGAGAGCATCCGCCGCAGGCTTGCGGAAGAGCCGTATCCGCAGAACATCAAGGATAAGGTGAGCGAAGAGCTCGCGCGTTATGAGATGCTTCCTGCCGCAAGCGGGGAGACCGGCGTCATCAAGACATATATCGACTGGCTGATGGCACTGCCGTGGTGGCAGGAGACCAAGGACAACGAGGACCTTCAGGCTGCCAGCGACATTCTGGATGAGGATCATTACGGGCTCAAGAAGGTCAAGGAGCGCATCCTGGAATATCTGGCCGTCAAGCAGATGACCAATTCGCTCAAGGCGCCGATCATCTGTCTGGTCGGACCTCCGGGCGTCGGTAAGACCTCGCTTGCCAGATCGATCGCACGCGCGCTTGACCGCAAGTTCGTGAAGATCTCGCTGGGCGGCGTCCGTGACGAAAGCGAGATCCGCGGACATCGCCGCACGTATCTGGGCAGCATGCCGGGACGCTTCATCCAGGCGATGAAGAAGGCAGGCACGCTCAATCCGGTCTTCCTGATCGATGAGATCGATAAGATGGCCAGCGATTACAAGGGTGATCCGGCCAGCGCGATGCTGGAGGTGCTCGATCCTGAACAGAACGCCATGTTCTCCGATCATTACATCGAAGAGCCTTATGATCTGAGCAAGGTTCTGTTCATCGCAACGGCGAACTATCTGGAAAATATTCCGGCCGCGCTGCGCGACCGTTTGGAGATCATCGAACTGTCATCCTATACGGAACTGGAAAAGGTGAATATCGCCAAAGAGCATCTGATCCCCAAGCAGGTGGCAGAAAACGGGCTGAAGCCTTCTCAGCTGAAGCTCGATGATGACTGCATCCTTTACCTGATCCGTTATTACACGCGGGAAAGCGGTGTCCGCCAGCTGGAGCGTACGATCGCGACCATCTGCCGCAAGACGGTGCTTGCCATCCTGAAGGATAAGAAGAAGAGCATCAAGGTGTCGAAGAAGCTGATCCGCGAATGGCTGGGCAATGAAAAGGTCGAATACGGCAAGCGGGAAAAGAAGGATCAGGTCGGTACGGTGACCGGTCTGGCCTATACGTCATTTGGCGGCGATGTCCTGCAGATCGAAGTCAATAAATTCGAAGGAAAGGGCAAGCTGGTATTGACCGGGCAGCTTGGCGATGTGATGAAGGAGAGCGCATCGATCGCGCTGGATTACATCCGGGCCAACGCCGGACGATTCAAGATCAAAAACGAGATCTTTGAGAAGACGGACATCCATATCCATGTGCCAGAGGGCGCAGTGCCTAAGGATGGGCCGAGCGCCGGGGTGACGATGACCACGGCACTGGTGTCCTGCCTCAGCGATACGCCGGTCAGAAGCGATGTGGCGATGACCGGAGAGGTCACGCTGCGCGGCAATGTGCTGCCGATCGGCGGGCTGAAAGAGAAGTCGCTTGCCGCACACCGCAGCGGCATCTCCACCGTCATCATCCCGAAGGGAAATGTCAAGGACCTCGACGATATTCCGGAATCAGTAAAGGAGTCCATGGAGTTCGTGCCTGTAGAGCGTGTGACACAGGTGCTGGACGTGGCACTGGTGCGCTGAGATGCAGTTTCAGAAGGCAGAGCTGGTGATCTCGGCACCGGACAGCCGCTCATGGCCGGATACAGATCTTCCTGAGATCGTGCTGGCCGGCCGTTCAAATGTCGGCAAGAGCAGCTTCATCAACGCCATGTGCGGGCGGCGCAAGCTCGCTTATGTGGGAAATACGCCAGGCAAGACCAGGCTGCTGAACTTTTTCAACCTGGATGACCGTTACATGTTCGTCGATGTTCCAGGCTATGGGTATGCCAACATCTCCAAGCAGCAGCTGCTGAAGTTCGGGGCGATGATGGAAGAGTATTTCAATGAGCGGAAACAGAAAAAAGGCGCGGTCATCCTCGTGGATTCCCGGCATATGCCGAGCGAAGATGATCATACGATGCTGGAGTATGTCCGTTATTTTGAACTGCCTATCGTGATCGTCGCCACCAAGACAGATAAAGTGCCTAAGACCAAGCTGCAGCATCAGCTTTCGCTGATCCGTAAGGATCTGCAGCTGCGTGAGAATGAAAGACTGTTTGCTTTTTCTTCCGCAAACGGACAGGGGATCGATGAGGTATGGGCATGCCTGATCCCGATCTTTGAAGGGCGATCCTGAATATGAACGACAGACCGCTGTGTGGATCTGATATCCGCAGCGGTCTTTTTTCATGGGCATAAGAAAAACAGGAGCGTCTGCCCCTGTTACATGTCGTCGATCGGTTTCTGATAGAACCGCCCGTAAAAGCTGTTGGTCCGGTAAGTGTTGATGATGACGGCGGGATCCACCTGGCGCAGACACATCACCACATCATGCACTTCATAAGAGGAGACCACGGTCTTGCAGATATAGACACGCTTATGGGAATAAGCGCCGTATCCTTGGATGACCGTCATCCCATGACGGAAATGTTC
>UQPV01000067.1 GCA_900543035.1 uncultured Solobacterium sp. | reverse complement strand
CATCGCTCTTTTCATCATTGCGATCGATAGAGGAAGCAATCCAATCTGCATTTCTGATCACACGAGAAAAGTCATCTTCTTCTGCAAGATGATGCGCGCTGGTCAGCCTCTCATACTTATTATATAATTTCAGATACTCTCTTAAAAACCTTGACGTATACCCGCTGTGCAAATGAGTGTGATATGCGCCTTGTTTTGCAATCGGAGTCAAAAGTCGTTCTTCTTCGTTCAGATCAGATCTGATCTTTGTTCTCTGATAGAACTTTCCGATATCATGCATCAATGCCGCAAAGGCAGTTTCCAATAATGTGTATTCCATTCTCATCCCTCTTTTATAGCACACTGATACATTTAAGAATTTCGTGAATGTTTTCTATCATCTCTGAATTTGATTTCATGCTAGATCCATGATTCACGTGATTTCTATCATCGTAAAAAGTGTTTATGCTCTGCTTATATTTTGCACATGTGTCGGTCACGCTGATGATGTTTTCAGAAACATCATTCAGCAAGGCATCCCAGGAAACTCTCCCTTCCTCTTTTCTCTCAATGCCCCTTAATTTGTAGACTGAAAAGATCAAATAATTGGACAATTTGTAAACATTATTATATTGGATACCCATATGCCTTTTGTTCAGATAGTCTTTTAAATTAAAATTCTTATTGTTCGGCGATAACGTTGCTCTGATCAATTCTTCGCGGAAAAACTGATCACAGAAGGTAATAGCCGCCTGATATCTTCCGTGCTGCAGCAACAAATTGATCAGTATGATTTTTTTAGTCACATTATTCGGCGCTTCCTTAAACTCGCTAAACTTCTCTTTGATTCTTTTGATGATAGGAAGAATAATAATATAGTCTTCACTGCTCTTTTCGATATCTGTGCATTTTTTCACAATGCTGTTCACAATCTCGATACACCGATCGAACTGGCAAAACTCTATCATTTCATACAAGTTTGATAGTGACTTCAGAAAAGTTTCCATTTTAGAATCTGGTTCTTCTAATATTTCACCTAAATTTTCTTCACGCAACACTAGGGTGCGATCAAACTGCGTCAATATATCCGATATTTTCTGCATATCATAATCATGAATAAAGTCCTCAATGATGCCCTCTTCTTTCGATTCAACCAGCTTTCCATAATACAGATGTCTGATTTTTACTTTCTTTGTCATCTCTATATACTTCAGCGCAAAAAGAAGTTTCATCGGGATATTACGAAATGAATGTGTAATATCTAAAATAACCTCTTCATTTTCCCGCATATGAGATAGTAATTCCTTTACAAAGGCATCAAAATCAATCGTGTGTTTGATCTTGATAAAGCTTAATCCCGCAAGATTCTCTGTCTTCTTTGTTAACGCTTCATGATACTTTTCATATGATTCATCTGTACAAAATACGATAACTTCCGACAATTGATTGGCAAACTTCTTTATGATCGGTAACTGGATGAATTCAGAAATTGTCGCATGATCAGGATCATCTTGAAAAGTATAAATCACTTCTTTATACCCTTCTGGTTTAGAGCCTAATCCTAAAAAAGTAAAATATTGCACCATCTTTCCCTCCTTTCTGTAATTATACACTGCGTTGCATCCATATACAAATGATTTGTAAGCGTTTTCCGAAAAGCGAAAGAAAAAATGATGTTTTCTTTCACACTATGCTGAGTTTGTGATAAAAATTCTTATGATCAATACAAAATTCTGCGGCATAATAAAAGGGCCAGCCTGAACAGGCCGCCCTCAGTTACTCTTCCAGCCCCTCGAACTGGAGCCGGTAATATCTGGCGTAGATGTTGTTTTTGTCGATCAGTTCCTGATGTGTGCCGCGTTCTTTGATGCCGTTTTCTCCGATCACGATGATCTCATCGGCATTGCGGATGGTGGACAGACGGTGTGCGATGGTGATGCATGTCCGGTTCTTGGCCAGCTCTTCCAGGCTTTTCTGGATATGCCGTTCGCTCTCGTTGTCCAATGCGCTGGTGGCTTCGTCCAGGATCAGGATCTTAGGATCTTTCAAGAACACGCGGGCAATGGAGATCCGCTGCTTCTGGCCGCCGCTGAGCCGTGCGCCGCGTTCTCCGGCATAGGTGTCGTACCCATCCGGAAGCGACATGATGAATTCGTGGATGTTGGCTTTCTTCGCCGCGTCGATGATCTCCTCATCGCTTGCACCTGGCCGGCCATAGGCGATATTTTCCCGGATCGTGCCGGCGAACAGATAGACATCCTGCTGAACGATGCCGATGGCACGCCGCAGCGATTCCAGCGTCAGTCCGCGGATATCTTTTCCGTCGATCTTGATGCTCCCGCTGTTCACATCATAAAACCGCGGCAGAAGCGAACAGATCGTCGTCTTTCCACCGCCGCTTGGTCCGACCAGGGCGATGGAACGGCCGGCATCGATATGGATGTTGATATGATCCAGGACCGTCTCATTTTCCGTATAGCTGAAGCAGACATCCTGATAGTCGATCACGCCGTTCACTTCACGCAGCTCTTCGCTGTCTGGCGCATCCACGATATCCGGCTGTGTCTCCATGACTTCATTGAACCGCTTGAAGCCGGAATATCCTTTCTGCAGCATCTCCGTAAATTCGACGAGCACTTCGATCGGCGATACGAAGATATTGATATACAGCGCATAGGTCGCCAACGCCACCGGCTCCAGCGTGCCTTGGGCGATGAACCAGGCGCCGCCGACCAGGATCGTGACATAAAGCAATCCCTGAAAGAAGTTGTTTCCGCCCTGGAAGCGGCCCATGCAATGATAATTATTGATCTTGCTGGTCAGATAATGCTCATTGCTGCGGGCGAATTTCTGCTGCTCGATCTGTTCATTCGCAAACGACTTCACGACCCGGATGCCGGCAAGCGTATCCTGCAGCGAAGCGTTGACGCCGGCGATCTTGCGGCGGTTTTCCATAAACGTCTCCTGCATCCGGCGATTCTGCCGCAGAGAAAACAGCAGCATGCCTATCGTCACGATCATCAACAGGATCGTCAGCGGCACATGGATATACATGAGCAGGATAAAAGAACCGATGATCTTCAATAATGAGATGAACACATTCTCCGGCCCATGGTGCGCAAATTCACAGATATCAAACAGATCGCTGACCAGCCTGCTCATCATCTCGCCGGTATTGTTTCGATCATAATAGGAAAAGGACAGGCGTTCATACTGATCGAACAGTTCCTTGCGCATGTCCCTCTCCATCATGGCACCCATGATATGTCCCTGCGCGGACACATAATATTTGCACAGCGCCCGTACCGTATACATCACCAGCAGGATCACCAGCAATACCACGATGGCATCTTTGATCTGCTCTGCACTTTCCAGATACAGCGTGGCATTCAGATAATTCAGGATCTGCGGAAAAGCCAGGTCGATGACGCTGATGCCCATCGCGCAGATCATATCGAACAGAAATACTTTCCAGTATGGACGATAATACCGGATAAATTTTCTCATGATCTTCATATGTCTACCCCCTTCACAGGCAGATATTATACCATGATTCATGCCAGTGTGCCGCTGAAGTGAATCTCCGGCATCCTGCTTTTTTCAGTTAGCTTATGTTAACTTTTTGGACGTCTGCGTCTTGACGGATCGAGCAATCGATGGTAAGTTAGATGCATAAGTTAGTTATAGCTAACCAAGGAGGTAAACGAATGAAGATCGCATACGCATCAAGAACGGGAAATGTCGAATCTATCGTTGCACAGCTGGACATGGAATCCGTGCGCATCGACAGCGGAAACGAGACGCTTGCGGAAGATTATGTGCTGTTCACTTATACGGACGGATATGGTGATGTGCCCGCAGAGGTAGAGGCGTTCTTAGCTGGAAACGCCATGTTCCTGAAAGGGGTCGTCGTCTCTGGAGATACCGGCTATGGAGAAGCCTACTGTCTGGCCGGTGACAAGATTGCGGAAGAGCATGATGTCGAATGTCTGTATAAGGTGGAGAACGCCGGCACACCGGAAGACATTGCGGCCATCAAGGAAAAGCTCGCTTCTCTGTAAGTCATGTGTGCAGACGAACGCCAGTTTGAGCGGCTGCTCGCCCTTCACTGCGCGCCGGTATTGAAGAACCGCAAGGCATCCAACATGTTCCATGTGGAAAAAGACGCTTTTGAAGATCTTCATGCGACGCTTGCTCTCTATCATGAAAAGCTAGAGAAGAAAGGGATCTGCCTGCGGCTGTTTCAGCAGAACAAAGAGCGAGTGACCGTATTTGTCTATCGCCGGCGCCGGCTGTCTTTGCTGCTTCAGCGCGAAGATGTCCGTGTCTTCCTTCAGCGCTACGGCTATCCTTCGCTTGGCCTGAGCGAGATCCTGGATCATCTGGACCGCCGGCTGGATGAAGCAGAAGGCTATCCTCACGAGATCGGCGTCTTCCTGGGCTATCCGCTGTATGATGTGGAAGGATTCATCGAACAGCGCGAATGCGTGATGATGGGATACTGGAAAGTCTATCGCTATCCTTCCGCGGCCCGCCGCCTGTTTGCGCTGTATGACGCCTGTATCCGAGAACTGCTCAACGGCCTTCGCTGCGGCCAATGCATCGAGCAGCTGATTTGATTTTCCCAGATCAGACTCATTTCCGATGAAAGACCAGAGATCATTTGTCTGCCCGCTTCACAAGAGCGGTCAGCACGGTCTCTGGCCTTTTTTTCAGATCGGAAAGCCATCCCGTTTGCGTTTACGCAGGAGATGAAGATATTCTTGAACACAACTGCGAAAGCCATCATCTCTGCGATCAAGCTCAGCTGCTTTTTCCTTCGATATGATCCTGTGCAGCGTGCAGATCATGCAAGACGACGCAAAAAAAAATGCTTACACGCTTTTTTTGAACATGATAAAATATAAGTACAGCAAGTGTTTCACCCGTGTGCCGCACGCCGTGAAACACCTCTTTTCTTTCAGGAGGTTCCCATGATATTTGAACAAGACGAAACTGTATTGTACCGTCTGATGCTGGCCAAGATACGCAGCATCATCAACGTGGACGGGCGGTCCTGCTACTTGCTGGACTCTCTGGAATCGGATCACTGTCAGTACCAGGTCCCTGTCGAAAACCGGATGGACCATCTGCAGAAGCTGCCGGACAGCGCATCCTGCCAGGCCCTGCTCCACCGCGTCCAGGATCTGCCGATGCAGAAGATCACGCGCAACGCCATCGCCCGCAGCTGCAAGAGCGTCCTGGAGCAAAACGATATCGTCGCATGGCTGTCCTTGCTGAAGACGATGCATGCGGACAAGATGAGCGCCGAAGCCTCCGGCCGAAAGCTTCCAGAAAGTGAAAAGCATTTCTATGACCTGACCCTGCAGCGCATCAGCATCATCCTCGCTGCAGGGATGCATCAGCCAACCGCAGACAGCACCCAGCGGCTGCTCGATGTGCTGGACGAAAGCGTACGGCCCGCCTGCTGAACTACTGCCTTGGATACCGGGATCTGCCCATCAGACCGCCCATGGTCCAGGGCAGTTTTTTTATCGCGGCTTTTCCGCAGAGACGATCAGCATCATCGGGCGGCGAAGCTCATTGCGCATCTCTTCGTCTTCCGCGATCATCTGCGGCGTGGGCATCGGCTCCTGCACATCATTCAGGTTGAAGCCGGCCTGACGAAGCCCATGCAGATAAGCACTCAGCGTATGATGGTATTTGATCACCTGTTCTCCCAGGAACAGCGCATCTCTCTTCCCTTCCATAAAATAGTGATCGACAGGAAAATGCAGGATGTTTCCTTGCTCATCATGATACCAGTCCTGAGAACCGTATGCGGTGAACAGGGGATGCTCACAGCTGAAGACAAACTTCCCACCAGGAGCGAGCATGCGGAAAACGGCGCGAAACAGCGGCTGCAGATCCTCCACATAATGAAATGCCAGGGAGCTGATCACCACATCGAAGCTTTCAGGCGGAAAGCATACATCCTCCATGGCTGTCCGCACATAGGTGATGCGCGGATCATCGCCCAGCTGTTTCGCCTTCTGCAGCATCCGTTCGGAGATGTCGATGCCGACCACGGCAGAGGCGCCCTGATCGACAGCATAACGGCAGTGCCAGCCATAACCGCAGCCCAGATCGAGCATGCGGCAGCCTTGCAGATCCGGCAGCATCTCCTTGAGCACAGGCCATTCCCCAGCGCCGCTCAGGCCTTTGCGGGAACGCGCCATCTCTGCATATCGATCGAAAAATTCCTGATCGTCATAACGATTTTCTTTCATCTTGTCCTCCTCATCCGATCATCCCTGCGCGCAGCGTCTGATCATCATACCTTGATCTGATCCGCGATCTCATCTCCGATGGCGAAACAGTGCCCCTGCACCTTGATGATGACGCCGTGCATGCAGCGCTGGATCAGCTGTACGCTGCTGCCTTCCTCGATATGATGCTCCTGCATGAACGTCATGGCCTCATCTGAGGCAAATATCCATTTGATGGTATAGCTTCTTCCCGGCTCTGCCTGAGACAGTGAGCGCATCATCTCCCGCCTTTCCTTTATCCTTTATCCGAAAAAACGCACAGCGATCCCTTGACCTTCGTCTGTGCCTGTGCGTTCTGTCTGATTCCGGATCAAGCGCATGCCGCGGCCTGCATGGCCAGCGTTTGCCCGCGCTTAAAGGTCGAATGCCTTGCCGAGCACCTCGACCGCCTTTTCCTTATCTTTTTTCTCGATCGTCAGCGAGATGGAGATCTCGCTGGAGGTGATCATATAATAACGGATCCCGTTGGCATTCAGCGTATTGAGCACCTTGGACGCGATGCCGCTGTGTGTGGAGATGCCCACGCCGATGACCGAGAGCTTGATGAAGCCCAGCATGCGGTGGATCGGATACTCGCTGCCCAAGCGGTCCGTATTCTCTAAGATCTGATCGCTCTGCTCTTCGCTGCAGTAAAAGGAAAAGTTCACCCTTCCTTCCTCGCTGAGCTGCTGAGAGATCGTATCCAGGTTGATGTTCATCTCCGCGATCAGCTGAAACAGCTTTCCGATGAACACGCCGTCGGTCGGCAGATCATTGACCCGCATGATCGCATAGTCTTCCTTGATGCTGATGCCGGTGATCGGCATATCCTCAAGATGTCTCGTCTGTTCCATAATCCATGTCCCCCTGCTCTTGTCTTTTTCCAGCGCGCGTCCCAGAAACAGCGGGACATTGTATTTGCTGGCCAGCTCTACGCTGCGTGTCTCCAGCACGCCCGCCCCCAGGCATGCCATCTGCATCATCTCATTGTAGGTGATCTCCTTAAGCAGCCGCGCATGACGATACAGCCTGGGATCGATCGTATACACGCCGTTGACATCGGTGTAGATGTGACATTCCCAGCCCAGCTTCGCCGCAAGCGCCACTGCGGTCGTATCGCTGCCGCCGCGGCCCAGCGTCGTGATCTCTCCATTTTCCGTCGCGCCCTGGAATCCTGCCACGACGACGACCTTCCCCTCATCGAGATGGCGTTTGAGGTTATCGATGTTGATGTCCTTGATCCGCGCATGCGCATGGTGATGGCTCGTGATGAAGCCGCACTGATAACCGGTCAAGGATATGGCCGGGATGCCCAGCGCATCGATGGCCATCGCCAGCAGCGTGACCGTGCGCTGTTCTCCGGTGGAAAGCAGTGAGTCCAGCTCTCGTTTGTTGACCCGATCCGAGATCTGATTGGCCATGGCGATCAACTGATTGGTCGTCTTGCCCATCGCGCTGGCCACGACGACCAGCTGATGCCCCTCTTCCTTCATTTCCTTGACATGCTGCGCGATCGCGGTGATCTGTTCGATCGTCCCGACGCTCGTTCCGCCATATTTCTCTACAATATTCATATCATGCTCCCCTGTCTTGCGATCCCTGAAAAATCGAATCTATCATACCACTAACCCTTTGTCATCTCAATATGAGGAATCTGAAAATTACCGTCACTGAAGTGAAAAAGTAAACGCAACTCTAAGCGAGCCGAAATTGCATTTAGTCTCCACGAACTGCAAGTTGCATTTACTCTTCCTGCGCGTATCATTATCTTTGTCCAG
>UQPV01000066.1 GCA_900543035.1 uncultured Solobacterium sp. | reverse complement strand
AAGATATATCACAATTGCAGAAATGAAACTACACGATGCAGAATCAGAAGACTGATTCTAACATCGTGTTTTTCCCGCGCCTTTTCATTTCCCTGCTGTGAATAGTAACATTTTATGTGAAAAGAGGGCATTTCGCCCTCTTTCACGTCAGTTCATCAGCCATTGATCGCTTTTCTGCGCATGACGATCAGCGCACATGCCGCCATCATGCCCATCAGCGCGCTCTTTCCTTCATCGCGTTCAGTTCTTCGCTGACGATATCATATTGTTTCTTATAATTTTCCAGCTTCTCTTTCTCTGCCTCTACCTTGGCTGCCGGTGCCTTGTTGATAAAGCCCGGATTAGACAGCATGCCTTCGCCGCGGCGGATCTCTCCCTGCAGCCGCTTTGCTTCCTTCTCCAGCTTGGCGATCTCTTCCTCAACATTGATCATCGCCGCTAACGGAGTAGACAGCGTTCCGCCGAGGACAGGACGCGTGACCATCTCTTCCTGGCTTTCTTCCTTCATGCAGGAAGCGTGGCACATCTTCATCAGGATGGCGTTGATGCGCTCATCGATCTGCTTCGCGGCGCCCTTTTCATCTCTGATGAACACCTGGATATCCATGGAAGGCTTGAGGTCATAGTCCTTTCTGATCTCTCGGACCGCAGTGATCATCGAGATCAGCCCTTTCACCTCGTTCATCTCTTCCTCGCTCATGGCGACCTCAGCCGGCTGCGGCCAGCATTCCACATTCAGGCTCGGCTTGCCGTGCGGAAGGCTCAGATAGATTTCCTCGGTCACGAACGGCATGAACGGATGCAGCATCTTCACGATGCCCTGCAGCACGAACAGCAGCGTAGATTCCGCGGCCCGCTTCGTCTTCACATCATCGCTCTGCAGCCCCGCCTTGCTCAGCTCGATATACCAGCTACAGAATTCATCCCAGATGAATCCATACAGCTCATTGCCGACCAATGCGAATTCATATCGCTCCATGTTGGCCGTGACAGACGCGAGCACTTCGTTGAATCTGCGCAGGATCCATTTGTCGATGATCGAAGCGTCCTGCAGATCGATCTGCATGTCCATATCTTCGATCTGCATCTGGACGAAGCGCGTCGCGTTCCAGATCTTGTTGATGAAGTTCCAGCTGGACTCGATCTTCTTCGCGCTGAAGCGCAGATCCTGTCCCGGTGTGGAATTGGTCGTCAGGAAGAAGCGCAGCGCATCGACGCCATATTCATCGATGACATCCATCGGATCGATGCCGTTGCCCAGCGACTTAGACATCTTCCTGCCCTGCTCGTCACGGACAAGTCCGTGGATCAGCACATCCTTGAACGGACGGCTCTTCATGCAGTAACGGCTCTGGAACGCCATGCGGGCGACCCAGAAGAAGATGATGTCGTATCCGGTGACCAGCACATCGGTCGGGAAATAACGCTTGAGATCCTCGGTGTCTTCCGGCCATCCCAGCGTGGAGAACGGCCACAGCGCGCTGGAGAACCAGGTATCCAGCACATCCTCATCCTGTTCCCAGTTTTCGATGTCTTCCGGCGCCTGCTCTCCGACATAGATCTCTTTGGTTTCCTTATGATACCATGCCGGGATGCGGTGCCCCCACCAGAGCTGACGGGAGATGCACCAGTCCTCGATGTTCTCCAGCCACTGGCGGAATGTCTTTTCGAAGCGCACCGGGAAGAAATGGATCTTCTCCTCGTCGATCTCCTGATTCTTCAGCACTTCATCTGCCAGCGGCTTCATCTTGACGAACCACTGCTTGGACAGATACGGTTCGACGATGACGCCCGTACGCTCGGAATGACCAACCTGATGCATATGCTTTTCGATGTGATCGACCACGCCGGCAGATTCGAAATCAGCCACCAGCGCCTTGCGGCAGGCGAAGCGGTCCATGCCCGCATACTTTCCGCACAGCTCATTCATCGTACCATCCGGATTCATGCAGATCGGCATCGGCAGATCATATTTCTTGGCCAGCATGAAGTCGTTGGGATCATGCGCCGGCGTACATTTCATGACCGCGGTGCCAAACGACATATCGATGTAGTCATCCGCCATGATCGGAAGCTCTTCCCCGTTTGCCGGGTTGATGGCATGCATGCCGATGATCCCCTGATACCGCTCATCATCCGGATGGACGAAGATCGCCTGGTCGGCAAACATCGTCTCCGGACGGGTCGTCGCGATGACCAGCTGCTCGCCGTTCTCCACGATCTGATAGCGGAAATAATACATGGCGCCTTCGATCTCCTTGTGGATGACCTCGATGTTGGACAGCGCGGTCTTGGCTTCCGGATCCCAGTTGATGATCCGCTCGCCCTGATAGATCAGCCCTTCGTGATACAGGTCGGAGAACACCTTGCGCACCGCGTGCGACAAGCCTTCATCCAGCGTGAACCGTTCTCTGCTGTAATCCAGCGAAAGTCCCATCTTGGCCCACTGCTTGCGGATCGTAGACGCATACTCCTCCTTCCATGCCCACGCATGCTCCAGAAACTTCTCACGGCCGATGTCATAACGGGAGACGCCCTGTTCCTTCAGGCGGGCGTCGACCTTGGCCTGTGTGGCGATGCCGGCATGATCCATGCCGGCAAGCCAGAGCATGTCATACCCCTGCAGGCGCTTATAGCGCGCGATGATGTCTTGCAGCGTCGTATCCCATGCATGGCCCAGATGCAGCTTTCCTGTAACATTGGGCGGCGGGATCACGATGCAGAAGGGATCCTTGCTCTTATCGCCGGCCGTAAAATACCCTTCCTTCAGCCAGTCCGCATAATAATGCGATTCAACGGCCTTGTGATCATATTTGGCCGCCAGTTCTTTTTTCATCTCGACTCCTCCATTCCTCTTCGTTCAGCGAGTACAGCTTGACATCATGCTTCATGCCGTCCGCAAGCCATACATGTCGTCTCAGCAGTCCCTCCAGCCGAAAGCCTGCACGCTCCAGCACCCGTGCGCTGGCTGCGTTTTCCTTCACGCAGTATGCGCTGATCCGATTCAGCCCCAGCGTGACAAATCCTTCCTCAAGCAGGCAGGCCAGCGCCTCTGCCATCAGGCCGCGGTGACGATGGTCGGGATGCAGCGCAAACCCGATCTGCATGTGATGAGGAGACACCGGATGATGAAAGCCGATCGCACCGACGATCATGTCCCGCGCTTTCTCCACGATCACAAAGAGCATGCGCTGTTCTTGGACAGCGGGCATCGGGCTCAGCCAGCGCGCCGTCTCCTCAAGGTGAAACAGCGCCTCAAGCACAGGCTCATCCTCGCGAAGCGCCATTCTGAGCATCAGCCTGTCCGTTTCCAGCCGGTGCATGGCCGATCCCTCCTCTCCACTAAAAAAAGCGCCCCAAAAGGACGCTTAACGTGGTACCACCTTTTTTCACATGCTGCGCATGCCTCAGGCACAGTAACGCCGTGCGCGCGGATCTTCCTACTGGGCGTTCAGAAGACCTGCTCCCAGACTACATGCAGGACATCCGCCTTCCCCTCTCACCCGCCAGGGACTCTCTGCGCACGGAACCGTCGCTGCACCTTCTGTTCTCTGCATTTGCTCTTACCCTAATATGATAAACAAAGGCGGAAGGAAAGTCAACCGAAAAAAAACGCAGGTCAAGCAACATTTACGCTGAGCTTTATCCTTAGGCAAAATCAATGTAAGCGGTTACTTTTTCTGTTGACTTTTGGAATCTTGCGGAATATGATGAAGACAAAGCTGTTATGCCATCGAAGAAAGGATGTGATATACATGGCAGAAAAACAGTATCTTCTGGGCAGCGATGAACAGCAGGCGTGGATGCGCGACTACTTCTTTGCGCCAAGAGGGATCGGCTTCACTGAGCCGGGCACGGTCGGACTCGACAGTGCAGAATTCAGTGCATATAATGTGGCAAAATCATTCTATCAGAACTATCCGGAGGTCTTCAACATCGCGATGATCCAGGAAAAGACCGATCTGGCGGCAGAAGAGATCACCAAGCGCCTCAAGCGCATGTATGACGAACATCTCATCATGTTCGTCATGAACCCGGCAGTCGCCGTATATGGCTGGGGACTGTACTATTGGGTGGTCAAGCTGAAGGATGGCACCGATCCGAAGGTGAAGCAGCAGCTGAGCGAATGGTTCCAGAATAAAGATGACATCTGCACCGGTTATGAGACAAGCGGTGACTTCGATTACTTCAACGGCAATCATATGCGCGTACTGGACAACCTGCTCTATGATGTGATCGGCCCATGGAAAGATATGGACGAAGTGGAATATGTGCACCTTTGTCCGATCCGCCGTGACATCCGCGAATCCCATGTCAACATGTGGGATGCGCCAGGAGAGGGCTATCGGAAATATTTGTGGGGCGAAGAGCAGAAAAAGAAGATCCTGACCTTCCAGGATCGAATGGATGCCGCAGACTTCGCCATCATCGACGCCATCAACAACTGCGAAAGCGTCGGCGACATGCTCGATTATGCCGTGCTCGAGCGGCTGAGCGGACTGGACGGCGGGCAGATGAAGAAGGACTTCGTCGAGATCTGCGACAAACGCCGCTTCATCGTCCCGATGATCTACGTCAACTACATGAAGCTTGGCCTGACGATGAAATGCTTCCTCGTCCGCCTGTTCCAGAATGTGCCAAGCTGGCGCAAGGCGCAGATCGCAGACGAGCTCAGCACGAATAGCAACTTTAACAACATCTGGGAATTCAGCGATTCCTTCTATGATTATATGCTGACCAGCTACAACGACATCACGGATATCGACGCGCTGCGCGCCCTTCTGGAAGGCTATGCCGAAGTAGAAGAGATCAAGGAGGCAGACAGCGCCCGTCAGTTTCGCCGCTGGGTAGCCAGACTGGATGAGCAGAATGGATATTGGGAGGAATGCGTCTTCACTGACGACTTCCTGCAAGACCGCACTCGCAGCAGCGATGTGAAATGCTGCTTTTCCAAGGAGGTGAAATAAGATGAAAGTCGAACATGTACGTGATTATGTGGTAGAACGGCTTCCTTATGCCCTGAATCCAAGGAGCATCGCCGTGGTCGGCGCCAGCCGCTACACCACCAAGGTCGGATACAAAGTCATCGAAGGGCTGAAAAACTGGGGCTATCAGGGAAAGATCTATCCGGTCAATCCCCGCACCTCGATGATGCACGGAATGAAAGCTTATCCACGTGTCTGCGATATCCCCGATGAAGTCGATCTCGTCTTTATCGCCGTCCCGGCGCATATCGTCAAATCCGTGCTGGAAGACTGTGTGAAGAAGGAAGCCAAGATCGTCGTCATCGCCACCAGCGCATTCAAAGAGATCGGACGCGGCGAGCTGCAGAATGAGCTCACCCAGTATTGCCGCGACCACAAGCTGCCGCTGATCGGCCCCAACCTGGTCGGCATGGGCAGCCCGTATCTGAACTTCAACTGCGGCTTCATCCCTTACCTGCCGAAGAAGGGGCCTGTCGCCATGATTTCACAGTCCGGCGCCAACCTGCTGGCCGCGTTAGGCACATCCCAGAAAGACCATTTCGGCATGAGCTTCTTCGTCGGTCTGGGAAACAAGGCCGATGTGGATTTCTGCGAGTTCATCGCTTATGCGGACAAAGATGAACACACGAAGTGTGTCTCGGTCTATATCGAAGGCCTGGATTCTCCAGAAGCCTTTGTGGAAGCCTGCCGCGCGGTGAATAAACCGATCGTCGCCATCAAGGTCGGCGGCAGCAAGATCGGCGTCAAGGCAGCCTTTGCCCACACCGCCAGCGAAAACCCGAATGCCGACAGCTTCTATGATGAGATCTTCCAAGAGGCCGGCGCCATCCGCGCTACGACATGGCAGCAGTTCCTCGACATCTCTCTGGCGCTGGGCATGCAGCCGCCGTTAAAGGGAGACAATATCGTCATGATCACCAACGGCGGCGGAAGTGGGCTGCTCAGCTGCGATCACTTCGAGCGCTGCGGGCTGCCGCTGCATGAGCTCGCCGAGATCTCGCCGAATCTCGCACAGCGCATCCGCGCTTACATGCCAATGTTCGGCTCGCCGCTCAACCCGGTCGATATCAGCGGAACGGCGACGCCGATCCAGTACAAAGGCGCATTTACGCAGGCCATGCGCGATCCGAATGTCGACGGCATCCTCGGTTCCATCTGCCCGACTGCCGTCACTGATGTAGACGCTGTCGTCGACGTGGTCATCGCGATCCATGACACATACAAGCATCTGGGCAAGCCGTTCATCATGGAATGCCAGGGCGGAGAAGAATGCCAGAACGCCATCATGAAGCTGCGCGATCACGGCATTCCGGCTTATGCCACTGCCGAGCAGGCGGTCAACGCCATGGTCGCACTGCATCGATATGCGCAGATCCGCAAGAACAAATCAAACCAATGAGCATAAAAGGGACGTGCCAGGCACGCCCCTTTTTCATGGCAGCAGGACCAGCGTCTTTTCCTGAAGGGCCCGCTCATGATTGCATGCGCGCAACGCAGCCTCATCCACATGATAGCGGGCCGCGATGCTCGCATACGTGTCCTGAGCCCTTGCCACCGCCAGCCTACACGTCGTATACGGCGTCGCATCATCCTCAAACAGATCCTCAAACGTATCGCTGAGCACGTCTGCTTCCTCATCCTCCTGGACGAGCGCACGCTCTTCCGGCTCTTCCTCCTGCGCTTGCGGCATATCCATTGCAGCATGTCCTTCTTCCTGCTCTTCCTTGATCCCGCTGATCTGCAGTTCGATCACCACATCGATCTGAGTGCCCTGCGGCTGAGCCTGCACTTCGCCGATATCGATGTGAAACTCCTCTTCGCTCAGCTTTTCCGCCGGAGCGAAGACATCCATGTCGATCAGCTCGCGGATCATCACCGGGCTGCCTTCCGCATCTGAATAGCTCCCGATCAGATAAAGCGGACCGATAGCGCGGATGCCGTCTTCTTCCTTTTTATACTGCAGGCCTTCAGAAACGGTCAGCTTTTCGATGCTGCTGACCTCTCGGTCCATCTGCAGCTGCTTTTCGATGTTCATCGTCTTCATCTTTGTCCTCCCATTTTCATCCTTATGCATGATCAACGCTGGATAGACCGGGAAATCGTTTTCTTTTCATGTTTCATTCAAAATAAAATATGGTATGATAATACCTGCGAAAGAAAGGGGTATTTGATGATCAAACTCACACACACCAGTGTCATGAATATGGAAAACGCGATGCGCGGCGCGCGCAATCCGCTCAACAGCTGGGCAAGGATGGACAGCGGCTACGATGAACAAGGTAACTTCGTCCTGGGAGAAAACGACCTGAGCCTGGCCAAGCGGCTTGCTCGGGCCGGAAGCGACCATCGGAAGTTCATCCGCCAGATCTTTGTCAGCGTGGACATCGAAGCGCCGATCTACTGGTGGAAAGAATATGATACCTATAAGATCGCCACAGTGGCCAATTCCACTTCTACCATGCATAAGATCGCATCCAAGCCTTTCAGCCTGGACGATTTCTCACATGAAGAGATGAACGAGACCGCACTGTCCTGCCTGAAGCAGACCATCCAGACACTGGAGACACTGCGGCTGGACTACCTGCAGACCAAAGACAAGCAGACCTGGTACAGCATGATCCAGCTGCTCCCCAGCAGCTATCATCAGCTGCGCACATGTTCCTTCAACTACGAAACGCTGGTCAACATCTACCATGCCCGCCATGCCCACAAGCTGACAGAATGGCATGTGTTCTGTGACTGGATCCGCACGCTTCCTTATGCCAGAGAAATCATCATCATGGAAGACTGAGGAATAGAAAGAAGGTCATACATACCATGGGATTCATTCAACAGCTGAAACAGGTGAAAAAGAAGAAGGCGGTGCGCATCGCGTTCTCGCTGTTCCTCATCCTGTGCTCTTCCCTGCTGCAGACTTATGTCATCCAGTCATTCATCAATCCGGCCAATCTGCTTTCTGCCGGGTTCACCGGTCTGGCCATCCTGCTCGATCGGATCGCACAGCTTTACGGCGGCATGTTTCCGACATCCATCGGCATCCTCGTGCTCAACATCCCGGTCGCGCTGGCATGTTACCGCTCAGTCGGAAAACGGTTCACGATCTACAGCACGCTGCAGTTCTGCCTGACTTCCTTCTTATTGAGCGCGGTGCAGTTTGAGCCGATCCTGGACGATATCATCCTCAACGTCGCGTTCGGCGGATTTCTCAACGGGCTGGCCATCACCCTGGCCTTGAAGGCAAATGGATCGACCGGCGGGACAGACTTCATCGCGATGTATGTCTCGAACCGCATCCACAAATCCATATGGAATTACGTCTTTGTCTTCAATGTGCTCATCCTGATCGTCTTCGGCGCCATGTTCGGCTGGGAACACGCTGCCTATTCCATCGTCTTCCAGTTCATCTCCACACAGACGATCTCGACGTTCCACCATCGCTATGAGCAGATC
>UQPV01000065.1 GCA_900543035.1 uncultured Solobacterium sp. | reverse complement strand
ATAGCTGCATGCCGCGCGCGGCCCCTTGCATGGCAATGCCGGGCCGTGCCAGCGTCTGCACCATGCACAAGATGAGAAACAGAAACCACGCGGCGCGCAGGCTGCGCCCTTTTTGCCATGGAGAACTCATAACGCCACCCCCATTCCGATATATATGAATGATACCGGATGAAAGAACAGGGAGGGCGCTATGAAAAAACAGAAAAGGCGTGCGGAGCCGTTTTCGCTTTCGCGCGCGCTTGGCGCCGCCGGGCGCACGGAAGAGGTGCAGAAACTGCTGTATGGGAAACCGGCGCTGCATATCGACTGCACCGGGAATATCTCCATAGAAAATTGCCGGGAGATTTTGCAATATAATGAGGATGAGCTTTTGCTGGATATGGGGATATGCCGCGTAGCTTTCAAAGGTGACGGCATTCTGGTAGACACTTATCAGAAAGACAGAATCACTGCGCACGGACGGGTGTTTTCCGTCTCGTTCCACGGGAAAGATGAGGTGAGCGGCCAGTGAGAAGAAAGCCCTTTCGCTTTGTGGAGGCCACCGTGCGCTTTGAAACTGAGGGCGGGCTGGGAGAGAAGCTGCTCAGCCGGTGTGCGCGCGACCAAATAGAACTGGAAGCCGTGACACCTACGGCAACAGGCTTCAGGGGCCGTGTGCGTGCGCGTGACTATGCGGCACTGGCGAAGCATGCCCGGCGCTGCCACTGCCATGTGCGCGTGAAAGAACGTTATGGCGTTATGTTCTGGCTTGCTGCCTACCGGCGGCGTGCTGGCCTTCTGGCAGGCGCAGCCGCATGGTATCGGAAGAGACGAGATCGCCTTGAAACCGCACGCTGACCTGGCTGCCTTCTGCCGCTGCTTCGCATTGGGCATATTCCGCCAGCGCGCGGACGCTCTCCATCCGGATGGCGCTGCCATGATCGCGCAGCGATGCAGGCAGGGCAAACACGCCCATCAGGATGGAAGCGATGCCCAGCACGAACAGCATTTCCAAAAGCGTGAATCCTTCTTCACTGCGCATAAGCCTGTCCGCCTCGGATGACGATGCTCCGGCCGTCCGGGCAGCGTTTCTGTGATTCTTTCAGATATCCTTTGGTGATGAGCTGGTCCACTGAAGTCGGCGTCTGCAGCGTATCGATCTCGTACAGCAGGATCTGCGCGTCGACGACCGAGGTCAGCGCCTCACAGCCTTTTTCCTCGATGATCGCCTCTTTCTGCTGGATGTTGGGCAAGGTCAGCAGGAAGAGCAGCGCAACGATGGAAAGCACGATCATCATCTCCAGGATCGTGAATCCTGACTGATGTCTCATTCGGTCCATTTTTTTCTCCTTTACATCTGATTCAGCATTTCGAGCGGGGTCAGCAGCAGCTGATAGACGCTGAATACCAGCAGGCCGATCACCGCGTAGACAAACAGCTGGATGAGCGCGCCGAAGCGGTCGGCCTGCTTCTGCCAGAGCGTGATCTCCCGCTGCAGATAGAGCGGCAGCAGCGAATCGAGCGAATTGCTTTGATAGCCCAGGGAAAAGCAGCGGCAGAACCGCGGCGAAAAATAATCAGAGGTCAGGATGATCTCCTCATAGGAAAACCCCTCTTCCAGCAGCCGCTTCATCTCGCTGACGCAGGGATAGAGCACGCTTCCTTTCTCCAGCGTCAGCAGCATGCCCAGCGCGTCGACGGTCGCGATGCCCTGCCGGCTGAGCTCGCGAAGGAAAGCGGCAAACAGATAAGAGATCATGCTGCGCAAGAGCGGCAGGCGGCGCAAGCGCATCAGAACGAGCATGCGAAGCTCCGTATTCCTCTTCAGCAGCAGCGCGAGGATGAAGAGAGCGAGCAGCGCAAGCAGGATGAGCATGAACGACGCCTGCAGCACGCTGAGCACGAGGAGCGCGCCGGCTGCTGATGCGCCATCGACGATCTGCTGCATCTGCGGCAGGATGAAATGCAGAAAAAACAGGATCAGCACAAAGGCGATGAAGAACAATACGGCCGGATACGTCAGGTGACTGCGCAGCTGACGGATCAGCGAACGGCGGATCTCACAGAGGTTGTCTGCCATCTCGATGGCCTGCGGCAGCGGGCAAAGGCCGCTGAAAAAGCGCAGATACTGATAGAACATCCCCTTTTGCGGCAGGATGTCCAGCAGCTGAGCGCCATCCTGCAGATGCGCGAGCAGCGTCTCCGGAGAAGAAAACGCGATCGGGATGGCATCCTGCAGCGCAATGCCTTTGTTCATCAGCATCGCCAGCGCCCGCCAGTCTTCACTGTCCGATCTCTTCTTCCAAAACGCCGCAAGCGATGCGTCCTCTTTCCCAGGCGCTTTTGATCTCCTCTTCGATGGAGAGGTGTCCCGCAGGAAGCCTCTCTTCTTCCATGAAGCGGCGAAGCGCTTCGCCATGAAGGACCTCATAAATGCACTCCTTTCCGTTTCGCTCAGCGTTCAGCAGCAGACGCTGTGTGCTGACAAAGGTCACTGTCTGCCGAAGATCATGCATCGGCACGCCGAATTCACGCATGCGGGCGAAGACCTCTGCGCACGACTTGGCATGCACGGTGGTGAACACCATATGCCCGCTCAGCGCGGCACGCACGATCATGTGCGCCGTCTCTACGCTCCTCACCTCCGCGATCATGATGATGTCCGGGTCGTGACGCAGCAGTTCGCGTATGCCCACTTCATACGTAAATCCGCTCTTCTCATTGACCTGCAGCTGCACATAGCTGCTGTCGGTGATCTCGATGGGATCCTCCAGGGTGATCACCTGCAGATGATTGAACGTCGCCGCCTCATGCATCAGCGCATGCAGGGTCGTCGACTTCCCGCTCCCGGTCGGTCCGCTGAGCAAGGCCAGGCCATGGCGCTGATGGCACAGCGCATGGAACAGCGCACGCTTGTCCGCATCATTGCAGATCTCTTCGATCCGGGTCAGATCCTGCAGGTTCAACAGGCGCAGCACGCCGGTCTGCAGCTGCTGCGTGCCCAGGCAGGCAAAGCGAAACTGCAGCAGGCGGTCCTGATACTGCCTGGTGAAGCTGCCGGACTGCGGTGTGCTCATCGCCCCGAGATCCAGATGAGAGATGTACTTGAGATAATGCAGAAGCCTGCCATCAAACATCCCGCTGTCATCGTCGATCATCCGCTCCGGACAGCGAAGGCGTAAGGTCAGCCGTCCGAAGCGAAGCGTAAGATGCGCATCTGTGGCATGGCGCGCCACCATCAGATGGATCAGCGAGCGAAGCTCTGATTCCATCCTCATCACCTCCTGCACTTCCCTCATACGCCTCGCTCTCTCCATCCCCTAGGAAACGAAGAAACAACAGAAAAAAAAGCCATCGCGTGATGATCACGTGATGACTGAGAGCCGCATCAGCTTCTGTTTTCTTCTTGTCTTCGCTTATCCGCGATATAGCGCAGGTCCCCCTCCACATCTTGCCGGTATCGCTGATAATGGCGGTCAAAGGGGTTGTGGTCATGGAAGACGGCCGTGCCCAGGGCGATCACGCTGACGAGATGTCCGGCCGCTCTCCAGAAGAAGTCCTGATGATCCATCATGCGGATCTGATCATCCCAGCCGACCTTGCGCAGCTGCTCGGTGCGCACCAGGATGATGTTCGGCACCTTTCCCATGACGAAATGATTCCCATCGATCTGCGTCATATGCGGAATGCGCAGCGGCATCGGCGCGCCGCGCATGCTGAAGGAAGTGAACCGGCTGACATCCTGATCGGGATCCTTGCACCGGATCGTGTTCAGCACGCAGAATCCGACCAGGTCCACCTCACTGTGGCGCTGCAGGAAACGCAGCTGCTCCGTAAGCTTCGTCCGGCGGGTCAGCAGCTCATCATCGTCCATGCGCAGCACATATGGCGTCTCCACCCTCTCCAGGGCCTTGTTCAGGCCATAGCTGAGGCCGCTGTTGAACGGCAGCTGGATCACGGTCAGCGGATCATCCTGCAGGCGCAGAGGCTCAGCGCTGTCATCCGCGATGATCACCCGGATGCCGGGATAAAACGTCTGCAGGTTCTCATACAGCCGCTTCGCCATCTTCTGACGCTCGAACGACTTGTAGATGACGGTCACGTTCTGGCAGACCAGATCGATCTCCTCCTCATCGGGGAGCGCTTCGCCTGCCTTCTTCCATTTGTGATCGAACCAGCGATGCTCCATTGCCGCGACCGCATCAAAGAGCCTGGCGGCGATCGGCGACAGCGGGCCCTTGATCAGCTTCTTCACCCATTCTGGCATATGTCTTTGCTTACACCGTCAACAGATAGTAATTGCTGTTGAGCTCTTCCTTCAGGGTCGTGCGCGGCCCATGACCGGGATAGAAGATCAATTCCGGATCCATCCCCTTGATCATGCGCAGCGTTTGCACCATCTGTGAGTTGCTGCCGCCGATGAGATCCGTGCGGCCGACGCTGCCTTGAAACAGCACGTCTCCGCAGAACACGGCATGATCCTTCATGAGCAGCAGGCAGCTTCCCTCGCTGTGTCCCGGCGCATCGATCATCTCGATCTCAAAATGACCGATCTGCTGTTTCCCCTGCTTCAGCATCTGCGGCTTGCTCTTGACCACGAGCGGTGCAAAGTCCGCGCTGAAGTTGAGATGCGGATCCTTGAGCATCGGCGCATCCAGCGGATGGATATACAGCGGACAATGGTAAGTCTCCACGAAAGCATCCGCCCCGGCGCAATGGTCGAAATGCCCATGCGTCAGCAAGACCGCATCCACGATCAGGCCCATCTCTTCGATGCGCTTGTGGACGCTCCTCCCTTTTGAACCGGGATCGATGACGAGCGCATGGCCGTCCTCGCTCACCAGATAACAGTTGGCCTCGATCATCAGGCCCAATGTAAAAGCTTCGATCTTCAGCATATTTATCCTCCTGAATAAAAAAGACCGTAGTCGGCCTTTCTTATTTTTTCTCCTTGTGATCAGTCTTCTTGTTGCAGCGCGGGCAGTATTTGGAAATGGTCATCCGTTCTGGGTGCTTGCGTTTGTTACGTGTTCCGATGTAATTTTCCTCACCACAGACAGCACATTTAAACGTAATTCTGTCTCTCATGATATACCTCCTATCACTCTATGCCGATAAATTATAACATATCAAAAACGCTTTTGTCATCATTTTTTTAATCATCCGGATACAATTCAAAATATTTTTCCAGGACCGGCCCCATCACCTCGGTCGTGCAGACATTGGCCTGCAGGTTGTTGCCGGTGTCAGAAGAGGTCGGCGCGATGCAGGCAAACGACATCTTCGGCTCCTCATACGGCGCATAGCCGATGAACGCCGTACTGGTCGAATCGCCGACTTCGGCGGTACCGGTCTTGCCGGCTACGCCCTCATCGCGGGAGTATGCCGCGCTGCCGCAGTTGCCAGACGTGACACAGGCCCTGAATCCCTGCTGGACACGTTCAAGATACGTCAGGTCGCCGCTGATCGTGGAGACCTGCTCGTTGCTGTAGGAATAGACGACATTCGTCGAGTTGACCTCGGTCGCATAACTGAATAGATGCGGACGCATCACTTTTCCATCATTGGCGATCGTGGAAACGTATTGCAGGATCTGGATCGGCGTACACATATCATACTGACCGATGGCAAAGTCGAGCAGCTTACCAGCTTCGGTCGAGAAGCCGACATATCCGCCGACTTCCCCAGGCACATCCAGACCCGTCACATTGCCCAGGCCGAACATCGAATAATACGAGCGCATCAGCTCAAAGGTCGGCGCCGGATCCGTGATGCCTAAAGACTGATACGGCACATATTCCGAACCAGCCAGCCGGATCGCGATATTGAACATGTAGACGTTACTGGACACTTCCAGAGATTCGATATCATTGATCGGGCCATAGTTTCGATAAGACGCCTTGACCGGTGTGCCGGCGATGTACATCGGCGCATCGTTGATCACTTCGCCCGGCTCGACCACGCCCTCATTGAGTCCCATGTACAGCGTGGCGCCCTTGACGATCGATCCCGGATTGGTATAGCTCAGGTAATTGCCGCTCGCAAACGGGGTCACTTCCTCGCTTTCTGTGTCGCGCTGATATCCGCTCATCGCCAGCACTTCGCCAGTGTTGGGATCCATGATGCACACATAGAGGTTGGTAAAGTCTCCGCGGTATGGATTATCCGCGGCGTTCTCCAGCGTCTCCTTTACCACCCGGTCAAGCTCTTGCTGCAGTTCGATATCGATGGTCAGATAGATATCATATCCCTTCTTGCCGGGCTCCTGATCCTGGATGACGGCATTGCCGTCTTCATCGTACTCGATGCTGGATACTTTCCGGGTGCCGCTGAGCAGGCCCTCATACTGGTATTCGAGGCCGCTGCTGCCGACACGCGCATTCAGCGGATAGCCCAGCGCCTGATAATAATCGCTGAGCTCGGATGGCACGCCCTGTGTGCTGTTCGTGACGGTGCCCAGCACATCGCGCAGCGTATCCCCGTACGGATATTCCCGCTTCCATGAGCCCAGATCGACGTCAAAGCCAGGGAAAGCTCCCTTATGCTCGACCAGGTAGGCGACCTTTTCATCGTCCACATCCTCCAGCACGGTCTTGCTTTGCTGCAGCGTTCCGCTGACCATGCGGGAATAAATGACATAACCGGCCTTTTCCTCATCGCTGAGCACATCGAGCATATCGCTCGTGATGCGCTCATGCAGCAATTGCGTACGGCGCGATTCCGCCTCATCGCCCCATGCGCCGCTGTTATATTGCTGCAGCTCCTCCTCGCTGAGCAGATCGTTGCACTGATAAGAAGGATCGTCGGCATCCAGCAGCGAGGTCAGGAAGATATAGAGATCCTTACGCTGCGACATCGTCAGCTCATCCGGATCGACATCGAAGGTCGACGCGAACTGCTTGGCCAGATCCCACTTCTCCTGCGTCGTGATCGACTCAGGCTGCGTATAGATGATGTTGTGGGAGACGACCGTCTTGGCGATCACTTTGCCATTGCGGTCATAGATCTCTCCCCGCGGCGTAGAGGAAGACTGGGTCACCGTGTTGTAGCTCTCTGTCTTCGCGGTATATTCTTCATGGCTGAGCACCTGAATCTGAAACAGGCGCAGAAAGACGGCGCCGAACAGCACGCAGATCACGACGGCAAACACCATCAGCCGCTTAGACACGACACTGGCGAAATCCATCGTGTGATTGAGCTGGTCGCTGGAGCGTCTCATCTTGTCCAGATCAAATTTCCGAAACGGATTTGGAATCATCTCACCACCACCTGCTCCCCATTATACCGCATGGACCGCCGGCTTTCCATACCGGCATCTGACTTTTTTTCTGTTTCAGCTGCTGTTCACATTGGCCAAAACACAGCAGCTTTCCGGTGCAAACGGCCAAAAAGCAAGACGATCTGACAGATTTTCATGACTTGGTGAGCCTTACGCCCATGAATGGGGTATAATGAGTGAGGAAGACAGGTGAAGATCATGAAACGAGAACAGACCAGAGCGGTCCGCGTAGGCGGGCTGCAGATCGGCGGACAGGAGCGGGTCGTCATCCAGTCCATGTGCAATACGCCGACCAAAGACGCAGAGGCGACCATCGCGCAGATCCAGCGGCTGCAGGAAGCTGGCTGCGAATTGGTGCGCATGTCAGTCATGGACATGGCAGACACCCAGGCATTGGCCCGCATCAAGGCCGCTGTCAGCGTGCCGCTGGTGGCAGATATCCATTTCGATTACCGGCTGGCGCTGGCTGCGCTGGAATCCGGCGTCGATAAGATCCGCATCAACCCCGGCAACATCGGGCGCAGGGAGAACGTAGAGGCGGTCGTAGAGGCTTGCCGCAGCCGGCATGTCCCCATCCGCATCGGCATCAACGGCGGGTCGCTGGAAAAGGACATTCATGAAAAATACGGACGGCCGACGGCAGAGGGCATGATGGAGAGCGCACGCCGTCATGTCAATATCCTCGAATCGCTGGATTTTCACGACATCGTGCTCTCCTTCAAATCCAGCGATCCGCTGCTGTGCATAGAGGCATACCGCATGGCCGCGGAGCGTTTCCCTTACCCGCTGCATCTGGGCGTGACCGAAGCAGGAACATTGATGGGCAGCGCGGTCAAGAGCTCCATGGCGCTGGGCACCCTGCTCAATGAAGGCATCGGAGACACCATCCGCATCAGCGTCAACGGCGATCCCTGCGATGAGATCATGATCGCCAGACAGCTGCTCAGCTGCTGCAAGCTCATCGACCATGTCCCTAATCTGATCGCCTGCCCGACCTGCGGCAGGACCGCATGGGACATGCAGCCGATCGTCAGTGAGATCGAACGCTTCCTGACCACCGTGAACAAGGACATCACCGTGGCCATCATGGGCTGTGTCGTCAATGGCCCAGGCGAAGCCAGACACGCCGACATCGCCATTGCCGGCGGAAAGAAAGAAGGGCTGCTCATCCGTAAGGGAGAGATCATCGAAAAGATCCCGCAGGATCAGATCGCGCAGCGCCTCAAGCAGGAGATCATGCAGTTTCAACCGGAAAAATGAGACATGCAAAAAAAAGAGATTTCGACAATGGCCGATGTAAAGTGGTACCCGTAAGGAGGACAGCACCTTGACAGTGCTGGCGCCTTTCAGGTGCCACTTTTTCTTATGGTGCT
>UQPV01000064.1 GCA_900543035.1 uncultured Solobacterium sp. | reverse complement strand
TCTTTCAGCGCCTGCACCTTGCCCGGACGGAGTCCTTCTACATCGTTCAGGATGTTTTCGTTGATGAAGTCGATCGTTGCCTGAACATCTTCTCTCAAGGCATCCGTGCTCTCATCTGTGTTCAGCGCCTGCATCGCTTCGCTCAGGTTAAGCAGAGCGCTGACAGCTGCGGTCACAGACGCGTTATCCGGATCATCGAGCAGTGCTTGTGCCGCATTGATGGCCGCATGCAGCGTCTCATCCTCTGATTCCATGGCATTGGCATTATCCACCAGTTCCTGCAACGCTTTCATGGCTGGATTGCTGGCTTTGCGCTGCAAGGCATCCATGGCATTTGCCAGGCTCTCTGCCGCATCGTCAATGGCTCCCTGCGCATAGCTGCCATCCGCAAGGATGAACTCTGCCTGATCACAGGCCCGGACAAAGACATTCCAAGAAGCCTTGGTATAAGCATCGGCATTTGTAAGATACATCTGTGCTTTCGTGACCTGTTCAATCAGGATCGTGTCGTCATTTTGCGTATACACCTCGATCTCTGCCACGCCCGGATATGGTGAGCCAGCATCAGTGGAATAAGAAGTGAAGGTCACTCGAACATCTTCGATGCGCATGCCATCCATATCGATGCGGAAAGTATATCCTTCCTTCGCACCGGTCGTGCCGGTATAGACGCGCTGCCACTCGCCCTGCTCATCAAGCACGGAAACATAGAAGCCAAGCTGGGTATTGCGATAGCCATTTTCTTCAAAGACGATCTTCAGATGATCGACGGCATAGCTTTGATCCAGGGTGATGCCGCCGGAAACCGGGAATACCGAATAAGAGTTGGCTACCCAGCAGCTGTCAAATTCCATGTCATTGAGATGCGCGATGCCATAATAACTGCTCAGCTCATTGTCCGCATATGGTGTGCCATAGACAGCGACGTTGCTGCTGGAGTCATGAAGCAAGTAATTGGCTGCCAGCTCGGCATAGCCCATGGCGCGATACAGCTCAGACGCGCTTTCGTTCGCTCTGTTTTCCCAGATCTGCAGCGCCTGCGCATGATAGCTTTGCGCCTTTTCATATTTTTCTGGGATATAGTATGTGGGATCTTTTCCCGCCAATGCGTCCAGCTGTGCCTGCAATGGGCGCAGATCGAAAAGATCGTCCATGGCATCCTGCAGATCTGTATAGGCGTCATGACATGCCAGCGGGGTGCTTTGTTCATCGTCATATACGCGCTGTGCTGTCTGCAGCACCGAAGTGAAATGGGCAAAGCTCATCGTGGAGTACACATCTGCTTCAAGGGCTTGCGCTTCTTCCAGCAAGGTGCGCAGATCATCACGCAGTTCGCTTGCCATGCCGATGTCGAGCACATCAAGCAGTGTCTCGCCATCGATCAGGGAAACAGTGGTATCGGTATCGATGATCGCGTCATCTCCGAGCTCCTCGCCTTCTCTGGTGAACTGAATGGTCCCGCTGCCGCTGTACAGCTGATCGCGCAGTGAAGCGACGCTCGTGCCTTCCGCAACGCCTTTGAGCTGACCATCTTCGATGAACAGGCCGCTGCCATCCAGCACCTGAATGCCGCTGCTGGCATAGACGCGCATCTCTGCCAATGCAGGATAAATGCCGCCGTTGCCTGTATAGGTGATGCGGATATCATCGGCACGAATGAGCTCATCAAATGGGATAGTGATGGTATAGGACTGGTTCTCTTCATCATAGCTCTGACCGGTATAGATCGTCTCCCACTCCCCGTTCTCGTTATGTGCCTCGATGTAATAGCGCATGATGTTGCTGCCGAGAGTCGGACGGGTCTCAAACACGAGCTGCAGCCGATAGATGTTTTCCAGTTGGGCAAAGGAGATGCCCGCATAGACCGGCACGCTGCTGCTGCCGGCGATCCACAGGCTTCCCGCATCTCCGTCATTGATCCGGGATGGTTCATTTGAACCAAGGGTCGTCTGCGCATATGCCGTTCCTTCCGAAGCGATATTCTCATTGATGATCTTATCTTTCTGCGCCTGCGCATACGTATATTCGCTCATCAGCTCTTCATAGATGGCATATAGTCCGCGGTGCGTCGCATCGCCTTCTGCCGGTGCCGGTATCGTTGGATATTCCGTATCATTGAGCACGATGTTCCAGCCGATGTTGAAATAATCCACGTTGCTGGATGGTGCCACATAGCTGCCGCCATTCATCGCGTCTTCCACCGCATCGAGCCACAGTTTCCACATCGGATAGTTGTAGTCCTTTTCCAGCCCGTGATATTGGCGGTGCGCATAGGTCTGCAATGTCTTGGAGCTCCAGATGCTGACCAGCGCCTTGGCATTGATCATCATCATGTCGCGGGAATAGTCATCGTAGGTGCCGCTGTTGCGCGGGTCATCGGCAAAGTTTTCAGCCTTGGCGATCCATGTGCCATACAATGAATCCTTTTGATATGCGGCGATCTCATCGAGCAGCAGGATGCTGTCCAACAGCTTTTCTTTATACTTTTCAAACACTTCCAGGTTGTTGTTTTCATAAGCTTCACAGATGCGCTCAAAGAACGCCACCTGGCTGTTGGCCGTCATCTGCCTGAGCAGATCGACCACATCATAGATGTAGCATTCATTGTCTTTGAACTGATCGAAATCGCTCAGGATCAATTCGACTGCTTCCTCAAATACGGTCGGATCGTAGGTCAGTTCATAATCGCCGATGACGATCTCCGGATCAAAGGAGGGCCGCATATTGGTGATGCAGTTGACATTGCCAGTGTGGTACAGCGCCGTGCCGTCATCGTTATTGTAGCCGTAGGCCGTATCCAGCAGCAGCTGCCAGCCTTTCCAGCTGTTTTCCGCATAGCTTCCATATCTTCTGCTCACGTAATCCTTCAGCCATTCTTCGGTGTCCATCGGCTCGCTTTCCCATGCCATCTCCCAAAACAGATCATAGTTGACCGGATTGAGCATCGTGCCTTCCGGCGTGATGCCGATGCCTTTCATATGCTCGCTGTTCGCATTGGCATGCGCGATCTGCGTGGCGAGGTTTTCCAGCTCGCCGTGCATGCCGGTCCGTCCGCCATAGTTGTCCAGCATGCAGTATACCCATGAAGTGCCGCCGAACTCCTTGCCGTTCCAGTTGACCGTATCGCTCCAGTGCGGGTTTTCCGTCGCATCAAGATCGAGTACGAGGATATGATCCTCACGGTATTCGCCGAATCCTTCCAGGATGCCTGGATCCGGGTTGGACAGCCAGGACTGGATGATCCAGACCGCGTCTTCGTCATAATCCATCATCCTGCCGAGGATGTACGCAGACATTTCCGGCTTGCTGAGATCCGGCGGAATGACGCCGCCCTCATGCGCCAGATCGCCGGCATAGTAATCCGTGATCTGACCATAGATAAATTCCTGCGTCTCATAGAATGTCTCTGCCAGTTCATCATAGCCGTCATACGTCGTCTTCAGGATCGGCGGTCTTGTGAATCCGGACCAGTCGCCCTGTTCCACCATATACGCATGGATATCGTCATATCCCTTCTCTCCCAGGATCGCGGCTGATCTGTCCGCGAAATCTTCCGGAAGGGCGCCCATGAAGCCCTGCAGGCACGGTGTCATGCCCAGCACGGTCATCTTGCGCTGATTGACACGCGCCATCTCCACGGTGTCGATCACCCATTCATCGCTGACCGGACCGCCATAGGAAGACAGATTGCCCATGAGCCACCATGCCTTATAGGCGTATCCGCAGACAAAGGCCTTGGCATCGTCGATATCATAGCCGTAGTTCTGCAGATATTCGATCCACAGCGCTTCTGTCGCCGTGGTGTCCAGGATCAGGTTGACGCCGTTGAGCGCAAAGTAATCCAGCTCGCGCTGCCATTCGTCATATCCCCAGAATGCCATGGTATAAGACAGCGTGCAGTAATTGTAAGCATAGCGGATCTCATAAGGAGATTCCTTGCGGATCACGCTGCCCACGGCCGGAATGGTGTCCGGCATATTGACCTGGCTGGTCTGCTGGGAAACATGCACATTGCAGTAATACTTCAGATAATGATTCAGACCGGCCGTCAGCGATACGCCTTCGTTGCCGACGATGCGGATCTTGCCGTCCTCATCGCTGATCTCATAGTAGTCTTTTCCATTTTCAGAAGGGGAAAGCGCAAAGGTGAACCAGTCATTGTAGCGTTCACCGAGGATGCGGCTGACGACGCCGCGCACTTCCGTGATGACATCTTCCTCATCATAAGTGTCTTTGATGTCATAATGGCCGTTTTCATCCTTGAGCGCGTCCACATCCACCTGAGCATGATCATAGAGCCAGTCTTCATAGGAGGTCAGCTCAAGCGATTCCCGCGTCGGAACAAGCGGCTCGTCGCTCTCACTGCCGTAGACCCGGATCTCGCTCACCGTGGAATTGGCGCCCTCTCCCTTGGAATTGCCGGTCACATTGACCCGGATCACCCGATATGTCAATGGCTGTTCAAAGGTATAGGTGTCGCCGTTTTCCTGCGGCGTGCTCATCTTGGTCTCTGCGATCCGCGTAAAATGCACGCCGTCCACGCTGCCATACAGCGTATACGCATACTGCGTGCCATCCTGCGGCATGCAGACGTTGATGGACGTGATGTCATAATTGCGCATCAGATCGACATCAACATACTTCGGATAGTCTTCCCCGCTCCATGCGGTACTGTTTTGTCCATCTACCGCCAGCTGAGTGAAGCCGCTGTTGGCCGTAGAGCGCGTCGGCTTGCCATAAGCGATGTTCAATGGATCATTGGGATCCTCTGCCGGTGTCTCAGGCGGTTCATAATCGGTATTCTCCGTGCCAAAGACCTGCAGTTCATTGATGTGAATGCTTGGATTCGCGGAATTATATGTCATGACGACCTTTACGTATTTTACTGTCCGCGAAGCGAATTCATAGGTCTCTCCTTCACTGGTCTGCGGCTCATCACTGTCTTTGCGGCCGACCAGATCATACGTGAAGCCGTCATCGCTGACGTAGACCTCATAATGATAATAACGGGAACCGCCGTAATAAGGGATGACCGTGATGCGGGATACATCATAATATCCCTCCAGGTCGACCAGCAGTTCTCCGGGATACACACCTCCATCCCAATAAGTGCTCAGATCACCGTCAACGGCTCGTTCTCCCTGACCGCCGCTGGTGTTCGTCGGTTTGTTTAATGCGATGTTTTGTTCCGCTGCTGCAGCAGGATCCTCATTGGCCTGCACCGGTATGGAGACCGATGTCAAGATGAGCATCAGTGCAAGCAAGGCATGCAGCGCTTTTTGTATGTTCTGTTTCATTCCTTTCTCCCATATGTCGCGCAAGGGTCTCCCCTGTTCAAACAGCCCGCGCATTCTCATTCATCGAACGGCACGGGCGATCAGTTGCCGTATTGCCGTCGTGATCGATATCGATCGCGCATCATTTCTCAAGCGCGTTCCTCCATCCCTCCTTTGTCTCTTGAGCAGATGCCTATCCTGAATCAGCAGGATCGACCGTTCACCTCCATCTCCTTCTCCTGCTGCATTCTGCCATTGATGATCGTTTGATTATGCTAAGTTTCCCTTCTGTCCCCATTATAACATCAGCAAACATGTAATATTTTACACTTTGTTGTAAAATTCGTACCTTCGCCTGTTTTTGTGATTGCAGACCTGCAGAGACATCAGCCGTTCCATTCATCCACGCATCAAGATCAAAGCGCAGCAATCTTTCCTTGCTGCGCCTTGATCTTATCCAAACAGATGTCTGGTCGTTCAGCTTCTCTTTCTGCGATAAGCTGCAATTGCCGCTGCGCCTGCAGCTGCCATCAGGGCGATCATCATGCCGCTCATGTTCGCTGCCGCAGTGTTCGTCGGATCAGAGGTTGTGCCATTGTCCGGCGTCGTGACGTTTTCCTCGCTCACCGGCTGCAGGGCATCGATCGCGCTCTGCAGTTCTTCTGTTAGGGCGTCGACTTCGTCCTGCGTGATCTGCGGATCGTTCATCTTGGCCAGCGCGCGGTCTGCCAGAACGAGCACGGAGTCTGCGCTTTCAGCCGTATATGCGCGCAGGTCAAGGCTGTTCACATACGCGATCAGCTCTTCCAGGGCGCTGACGTCTGCCTTCGTACGCGCGTTCAGGCGTGCTTCTCGTAAGCTCTTCGCCGCTTCGTCGATCTCTGCCTGGCTCACTGCGTTCTCCAGCGCTGCCTTTGCGGCATCCAGCTTCTCCTGCAGTCCTTCTACACTGCTCGGGACATAATCATCGAGATTGGCGATCATCTCGCTGACGAGCTCGATCTCATGCTCGAGCGCGCTCGTATCCAGCATGATCTTATCCAGGTTAGCGATCGCATCGCTCAGGTTCGTGATGGCTTGTGTGACTTCTGCCGTCGTCGCATCATCATTGCCTGCCACTGCCTTTGCAGCGTCGATCGCTGCCTGCAGTGCCTCGAGGCTTTCCGCCGTGTAGTCACCATCGAGATAGCCCTTTGCGGCTTCGATCAGCGCGTTCAGCTCTGCCTTGGACACGATCTCCCACAGCTCTTGTGCTGCCTTGGTCATCGCCTTGTTCGCTGCCTTCAGCTCATCGACTGTTGCATCCGGGTCGTCAACAACAGTCTGTGCTGCGGTGACTGCATCTTTCAGTGCCTGCACCTTGCCCGGACGAACGTTGTCTACGTTGGTCAGGATGTTCTCCTTGATGAAGTCGATCGTCGCCTGCACGTCTTTGCGCAGGGCGTCTTCGCTCTCATCGGCATTCAGCGCCTGCATCGCTTCGCTCAGGTCGAGCAGCGCGGTGACAACCTCGGTCGTGGTCGGCGCTTCCTTGGCCAGTACGGCCTGTGCGTTGGTGATCTCTTCATTCAGCGCCGCATCATCAGAACCAAGCGCGATGGCCTTATCGACCATGTTGCGCAGTGCCTGTACGGCTGCTTCGCTTGCCTGGTCAACAGGATCACTGACTTCCACCAATGCGGCAATGGCTGCATTCAGTGCTTCTGCAGCCTGGTCAATCTGTACCTGCTGAGAAGAATCAGATTCACTAACTTCAATTGCCTTATGCAATTCTTCGATCAATCGTTCAAAGCTTTCCAAAGTATATTGGTCTTCTTCCAGTGCCTGTGCTTTCTGTATGATATCATTCAGCACCGTGCGATCTATTCGACCATTATCATTTTCAATCTCTCCCAACTTGAATTTAGCTAATTTAATATAACAAAGATCAGTTGTGACTCCTCCATTCCACTGTGATGAAAAATCTTCATCCCAATGACCATAGGAATCCATGATAAAGGTACCATCATCTAACACGACCACTCCGGCATAACCGGTATCCCCAGATTTTGCACTATTAGCAAAGTCTTCGGCAATAGTAAAACAATACTCACCGTCATTTTGCAACATCAAATCATCATACGTTCCTACCCATGCCATCCAGTCTCCGCATGTCCAATCGCTATCTCCGTCAAACTGATTATTACCATTAAGATCATATTTGATTTCACGGAACGTAATCAACAAACGTCCGCTGATCGGATCATAAACAGCCTTATGGCGTTCTCCCGATAACGAACCTGGTAGATCCATCGGACCACTCCAGGTTTCTCCCTCATCATCAGAATAAATCAAAGTAGATGGATTATTATGTGATTGGCTTCTTGCAAGTCCGATGATACGTGAACCATCAGGGGAACGGAACATACCAATTTCACACATTTGATAAGAAGACTCATTATCACGTTACTCTTGTAGATATGGTTCTGGTTCGCTCCATTGTTCCTGCCCGTTTTCGTCAAAGGTCAAGTAAGTCTTATAATTGATGTAATCATAATCATGATAGACCCCCATCCATTTCTGAATATACTTTCCTTGTTCATCACGAAGCTGGATCAAACTTGCCATAGCAACGATGCTGTTATTAGCTGTTCCATCCGCATGTGTGCTGTACCAATGACTGTATTCGCTCCATGTCTCACCATTATCATCTGAATATGAAGTATTCCATCCGGTCGTATTCCCACTACTGTCACTTCCCCAACCTGGACAAGCCGTGATCAACATAATTCTTTCTGTACCGTCTTCAAGATTCAGAATATACATTGTCGGTGTTTCCTGAGATCCAGCCCAGGAGGAAGGAATATCAGTCTTTTCTGTCCACGTTTCTCCATTATCATCGCTGATTCTCATGATAATTGGTCCTTTTCCATGTCCCTGCGGATACGCTGTAATCAATCTTCCGCTTGATGTTCTTACCATATCCGGCTGTCCCAAATATTGACGTTGCGTCCCTGGTGCTTTTTCAATGTCAGAAAGATATCGATCATCCAAGGTATAATGCGGAAGTGTATTAGAAATAATCAGTTTCTTCTTAACATTGATCACCACTTTATCACTATATCCTCCAGCAGGATTAGATATTGTAATGATCGCCTGACCACGATTGATGCCTTGAACCACACCATTTTCATCTACACTTGCGATTTCTGGATGATCACTTTGGAAAAGAACGGTCTTATCCTCCTGATCACTGATCAAATTGACCTGAATCTGATAGGAATCGCCAATATAAAGGTCATGTTCATGTATACTGATATTAAGACCTTCTACCAACATATCTGTTTGAATTTCCGCTGCATTAAGCACTCTGTTATATACTTTTAGTTCATCGATCAGTCCATCAAAACCAGTACCTCCAACGATATCTATCGGTGCTAATGCACGGTTTGTCTTCGTCCAGCTGTTAGTTTCAGTCAAATTCCCATTCACATACATGGATAGTCCTGTTTCCTTACTTTGCGTCCAGGCAATATGATACCACTCATTCTGCTCAAACTCATATTTGAACGTAAGAACATCTCCGCTTCCTTTACCTACATGATATCCAGCACTTCGTCCAGCAGCAAGTTTCAAATCAAATGAATAATCCTTTTGTGCATCCATCATTACCGAAGTTCGTTCTGTCACTGGCAGAACTGATTTTACCCAATAACTAATCGTCCATGAGTCATTTTCTCCCAAGCCGCTATCGCTGGTAAATATAATCGGAGATGACTCATTGACATGAGCAGCTTTTCCAGATTTTCCTTCTTCATAAAGAACATCTGTATCAATACCATCTCTTGTACCCCACTCATCTTGCGCATTTTCCTCATCAAAGGAATAACTTGCCACCCTAGCACTTTCTTCAATCTGTGCCCTAGTAACAGTAACCTTGATTTCAGCTCGCTTTGACTTATCAAGTACAGATGTCGCAGTGATTCTAGCATTACCCGTCTGTATTCCGGTAATGACACCGTCCTGATTGATTTCCACA
>UQPV01000063.1 GCA_900543035.1 uncultured Solobacterium sp. | reverse complement strand
ACGAAAGAGAGCATGTGGGATTTATTGATGAAGTATTTGTGTCCGCGCGACTTTAGGCGCGGGGAAATGGAGGAAAAGATGAACTGAATAGCGAGCAAGATGATAACTCCCCAAATTCCGCTTCTTTCATTCAGTTCGCTGGCAATCAGCGAGCGCCATGCGACAAAAGGGACGATGATGATAGAGAGGATGATAGCTAAGACGAAAGCCATGCCGCCCAGTGTCAGAAACGGACCGACGCTGTCTCCGCCGGATCCATTATTGATGACGCCGCCAAACGTGCTTCCCGCCAGCGGACCGTCTAAAAAAGTGCCGAAAAAATCAAACATGATCCTCCCTCCTTCGTTGATGCCGATCATGAGTTAACCATATTATAGCAAGAGGAAGCATGGATGCAAAGCGTTGGCCTGTCAAACGAAGGGCAGATGTGGCATGATCACCTTGGTCTGTATTCAGGGCTGACAGAATCGGCATCCTGTGTCATACTGGTTGCATGCAGAGAGGGAGATGTGTATGACATTATTGCAGCTGAAGTATGCCGTGACCATCGCGTCCTGTTCCACGATCAGCGAGGCGGCGAAGCGGCTGTTTTTGACCCAGCCCAGCCTGACGGCGTCGATCAAAGAGCTGGAACAGGAACTGGGCATCACGATCTTCAGCCGGACCAATAAAGGCGTGATCGTCACCAGGGAAGGAGAGGAATTTCTCGGGTACGCCAGACAGGTGATCGAGCAGACGGCATTGATCGAAGAGCGTTATTTCGGCACTGCCCCTGTCCGCCATCAGTTCTGTGTCTCCACACAGCATTATTCGTTTGCGGTAGAAGCATTCGTCGAGCTGTTGAAAAAACATGGCGGAGAAGAGTATGATTTTCGCATCCGTGAGACGAAGACCCATGAGATCATCGAAGATGTGGCCAGGCTGCGAAGCGAGGTCGGCGTATTGTATCTGAATTCGTTCAATGAGACGATCCTGCGCAGGACGATGCGGGAAAATGGGATCAGCTTTCATCCGCTGTTCACTGCCAGACCGCATGTGTTTGTCAGCCGGTTCAGCCCGCTGGCCCAAAAGCAGGTCGTGACGCTGGAGGATCTGGAGGATTATCCGCGCCTTTCCTATGAGCAGGGCGAGCATAATTCTTTCTATTTTTCCGAGGAGATCCTGAGCACCAGAGAGAGCCGCAAGGATATCATGGTCAGCGACAGGGCCACTTTGTTCAACTTGCTCATCGGATTAAATGGCTATACGATCTGCAGCGGCGTCATCAATGAGCAGCTGAATGGAAAAGATATCGTTTCGGTAGCGTTGGATGTGGAGGATGTCATGGAGATCGGATGGATCACCAATGATAAGGTGGTGCCGGGAAAATTTGCGACCTCGTATATCGAAGCGCTGAAGCGGTTTGCGAAGGACAGGGTGTCATAGATTTCATCTATGGCAAACTGTCTTTTTTCTATATTTTACGGATCATGTCGGCATCACTATAATGGAATCCATCACAAGGGAGGCATTCAAATGAGCACATTGCATATACCGTTCCGTCATGATCATGTGGGCAGCTTTCTGCGCCCGGCGAGATTGAAGGACGCAAGGATCAGATATGAAGCAGGATCGATCAGCGCAGAACAGCTGAAACAGATCGAAGATGAGGAGATCGCCGCGCTGATCGAGAAACAGAAACAGGCAGGCTGTCTGGTGATCACGGATGGCGAGTTCCGCCGCAGTTACTGGCATCTGGACTTCATGTGGGGCTTTCAGGGCATCCAAAAGATCGAACTGGATCATGGTTATTTTTTCCATGGGGAAGAAACTACGCCGGGATCCATCGAGGTGATCGGCAAGATCAGCGGCGAGGATCATCCGTTTGTGGAGCATTTCCGTTTTGTGAAGCAGTTTGAGGAAGAAGGGATCGTTGCCAAGCAGACCATTCCTGCGCCGGCACAGCTGCTGGCAGAGCTTTACCGCGAGGATAATGGAGAGAAGACGAAGAAGATCTATCCGGATGATGAACAGCTGATTCAGGATATTGCCGCTGCGTATCGTACGGTCATCCGCGCGTTGTATGCGGCGGGGTGCCGCAACCTGCAGCTGGATGACTGTACCTGGGGCATGCTCTGCGATGAAGGATATCGCAATTTCCGGACACATTGCGGCGATTCGCTGGAAGAAGAGGCACAGCGGTATCTGCGCGTGAACGCGCTGGCATTGGAAGGCAGGCCAGCGGATATGAGCATCGCGACGCATGTCTGCCGGGGGAACTATCATTCCACCTGGGCAAGCAGCGGCGGATATGCCCCGATCGCCCCGATCTTATTTGCGAATGAGCAGGTGGATGCGTTCTATTTAGAGTTTGATGACGAACGCTCTGGCGATTTTCAGCCGCTTCGTTATATTCCCGCCGATAAGAAAGTGGTGCTCGGGCTCATCACGAGCAAATCACCGAAGCTGGAGGATGAACAGACGATCATCGAACGGATCCATGAGGCAGCGCAGATCGTGGATATCGACCGGCTGTATCTGAGCCCGCAATGCGGATTTGCCTCTTGTGAGATCGGCAATAAGCTGACAGAAGAGGAACAGTGGGCCAAACTGGCATTGGTGAAGAAGATCGCGGAAAAGGTCTGGCCGTAAGCAAACTGACCGGAATTGCTCAAGAGAGGATTCTGGTCTTTTTTTGATGGAGAAACAGCGGAGGATCTGTTTGGCGCAGTTGACAGGCAAAAATAGATGTACCATCATTTAATGGGTTGATGGTACATCTATCTAAAGGAGGAACCGATATGGATATCACACAGCGTCAGATCACAAAAATCGCCAGGGAAGCGGGAAAATTTATTTCTCAGACGATAAAGGAAGAAGGGGTCGGTACTGCAGAGTTCGACCTCATTCATGTCGTGCGGAAAAGACCGGGCATCACCCAATCAGAAATATGCAGGATCTTAGGAGCGGATAAAGGCGCCGTGGCCAAGCAGACTGCCAATTTGGAGGCAAAGGGCTATCTTCAACGGCAGAGCAATCCATCGGATGGCCGCAGTCAGCTGATCTATCCTACTGAGCAGGCGCAGCGCCTGAAAAATTCCAAGGCGCATATCGAGACTTTGTTTTATGAATGGCTCGTCGAGCCGCTTTCTCATGAAGAACGAGAGGAATTCGCTCGTCTGCTGGACATTCTTTATACACGCTGCAAGGCAGAGAGCAAGGCCGATTTTCCTGAAATGACGGCGCGCGTGAAAGAGCAATCGAGATGAAGAGCGAAAAGAGGAGAAAGCATCTGTCACAGGCGATGGTCTTTCTGTTGTTGTTTGGAATCGTCAGCTTGTTTTCAGATATGACCCATGAAGGTGCTTCCAGCATCCGGGGCGCTTATCTGTCGATCATGGGCGCTTCCGCCGGTGCGATCGGATTCTTCTCCGGACTGGGGGAATTGATCGGTTACTCCATGCGTTATCTGTTTGGAAAGATCACGGATAGGACGAGACAGTATTGGCCGATCACGGTCATCGGTTATGTGCTGGATGTGATGGCGGTCCCGGCATTGGCGCTGGTGGGGGAGCATGGCTGGATCTGGGCCTGCTTTCTGCTGCTCGTTCAGCGGATGGGCAAGGCCATCAAGAAACCGGCCAAAGATACGATCATGTCCTTTGCGGCCTCTCAGGAAGGGGTCGGAAAGAGCTTTGGCTTGCAGGAGATGCTGGATCAGATCGGCGCGTTTCTGGGTCCGGTGCTGTTATATCTGGTGATGCTCTTTCGCACGGACGGCGATGTCTTTGAGACCTATGCGTTCTGTTTTGCGGTGCTGGCCATCCCGGTTTGATCACGTTGGTATTGCTTCTGCTTACCTGGCGGAAGTTTCCGGATCCTGAGCGATTCGAGCCTGAGCCGAAGGAATATGTTCCGTTTCGCATGAAAAAGAGCTTTGTGCTTTATATTGCAGGAATCAGCTGCTTTGCCTTTGGATTTATCGATTACTATCTGATCATCATGCACGTCTCCAACACTTACGCCGGCCTGGCTGCCGATCTGGCACAGACCTCCGCGCTGGTCACGGAAGGCACGCTTCCTCTGCTGTATGCCGGGGCGATGTTAGTGGATGCGATCGCTGCTCTGGTGTTCGGCCATCTTTATGACAAGATCGGCGTGAAGGCCTTGATGATCTCCACTTTGCTTTCCAGCGCGTTCGCCGTCTTTGTCTTTTCTGTTCATTCCACTCCGATGCTGCTGATCGGCATCGCGCTTTGGGGAATCGGAATGGGCGCGCAGGAATCCATCCTGAAAGCCGTGGTCACGTCAATGGTGCCTAAACACTGTCGCGCTACCGGATATGGGATCTTTGAATGTGCTTTCGGTGTGTTCTGGTTCCTCGGAAGCTGGATCATGGGCATGCTTTATGATCTGAGCATTCCTGCGATGGTCGCTGTTTCAGTGATCGCGCAGCTGTCGGCGATCCCGCTGTATCTCGCCTCGGACAGGAAGCAGCGCGTACAGGCTTGACTGGCTGGAAGGATGCATGGCGTCTGATGAGGCAAAGCAGCGGATAGGCATGAACGTGATTTCACCTCGCTCGTTTTTCCGATATAATGGAAGAAAAGGGAAAAAATCGTCAAAAAACCGCAAAAAATGGTTGATGCAACCTGTAGTTGACAAATTGCAAACGTCAATTGGTGGCTGAAAACGGCTGAACAAGGTACGATGCAGACAGAGGTGATGGAGATGAAATTTAACGAAAAACTGCAGAAGCTCAGAAAAGAAAAAGGAATGTCGCAGGAAGCGCTGGCTGATGAGCTGGGCGTCAGCCGGCAGGCTGTCAGTAAATGGGAGAATGGGCAAGTGTATCCAGAGACAGAAAAGCTGATTCAGTTAGGCAGGCTCTTTCATGTTTCAATCGATTATTTGCTCAATGAGGAGAATGAACAGGGCGTTCAGGATACGGCAGATCAGGATGAGGGCACCCTCAGCGTTTCCATGGATACGATCCAGGAGTATCTGAAATGGAAACGCCCCTTTGCGTTTGCCATCGCGATCGGCGTGGCGATCATCTTATGCGGCGTGACCATTCCAATCTTGTTTGATGAAGAGGTCGGAGCGGCGTTCTTTCTGTTCATGGTCGGGATCGCTGTCGCTGTCTTTGTCGCTTTCGGCATCCGCGATGCTCATCGCTGGCAATATCTGGATGAGCGGAAGATATATGTCAGCCGCAGTGATGTGGAGACATTGAACAAAGCGTATCAGAAGTTTCAGAAACGCTTCATGATGGTCATCACTTTAGGCATCTTTCTGATCATCTTTGGATTATGCGCCACGGTGGCGGCGGATGCACTGATCCATGACGCCGCAGAACGCTATGGGGCGATCTTGTTTTATTTCACTGCCGCTGCTATGCTGCTGATCATTCCGGCGGGGATCATGAATGGCGCGTATCGCCGGTTCATCTACTTTGAAGCAGCCAATCAAGAGAAGGACAAGGAGAAGCAGGCGTCGCGCTATGCGTTCATCTGGGGCATCACCATGCCATTGGCCGCTATGGTCTTCCTGTTCATCGGACTTACGCAGGAGAGCTGGGAGATCGTCTGGATCATCTTTCCGATCGTAGCTATCCTGACCGCTGGATTGATCAATATCCTGGAGTATCGCAACAGCAGGCGGGAAGAAAAGTAATCATATTCAACTTTTTATGCGTCAGCGCGTCTCATGGCTTTTGATAAGGGCTTCGAGGCGCTTTTTTTTATGGCGTGTTGGACACAATTGAATCTTGATGAGAAGACCGAGATTAAAACAGAGGCCGTATCCTCTTCATTCTTCCATTTGATAAAAAATCATGATCATGCAGGAATAGCTTTATTTTGTGGAAATATTGTAATAGGATGTGACTCTCTACACCTACTCTCAATTGTTAAACTGCCAATACCTTTATTATTAATATGGGAAAGTCTTAGAGTGATATATGAATGAAAATTCAGGAGAAGATAACTATCAAAAAACATTGCTTATGTTTTGTTTTTCTTATGAAAATCTTATTGAATCACTTATATGTAAGTATTATAATAAAATTGTAAGAATATCAAGATTGGAGCGATAATATGATCAACTTGTTTACAGAGAATATGACTTCTCTTCTTTTTGATTTATTAACGGAGAAAGTAGTGGCTAATGCAGAGGACAAATTGGATAGAAAAAGGTTATCTGATAAAATAAGGAAACAGATTACCAGATATGAGAATAAAACCTTACCAATGCCAGATGAAGCTGAACAGATTGATTTTACAAACGTAAACTGGTATATAAATGCTCATCTTTTTGATAAGATAACTCCATGTTTTAATTTGCCAGAGCAACGTCAGAGAGATTATGCAAGAAGGAGTCTATTGGAAGCTGTTTATAGCGAGGCGGGGGCAAATACAGATGCTGAAGAACATATTATAAACTCTTATCTTGAGGTTTTTCTTCAGATCGTAGAGGATTATTATGTTGAAAAAATCGAAGACAAGACATGGTTTTTAGCGGGGAAAACAGTCGAAGAAGCAGCGGCTCTTGTCGAGGAATATATAAAAAAGGCTGAAAATAAGATTGTGGACGCTGTTCAGTATCATGGTTCTTTTGCAGAATATATCGATGGGATAAAACAGGCGCCAGATAATACTAATGCCTTTCATTATCGAAATGAGTTACTGAGATTTCATGGGCGGGAAGCAGAGCTGAAAATATTGAGAGAATTTATTGAGAGCGATGAAGAACTATCGTGGATAGCAATTACCGGACCCGGAGGAACAGGAAAAAGTAAATTACTGTATTATTTTGTGAAAGAAATGGGAATAAATCCGAAATGGAAATCTGTATGGATTCATGCAGAAAATTGTGAGCAGTTCATCAAGTTTACTGAGTGGAGATATCCTTACAATTTGTTGGTTGTCATAGATTATGCGGGAACTGTGGCATCTGATATGGGAAAGTGGCTGGAATGTCTTGAGACGAGCACATATCATCCAGATAAGATGCGTTTTGTTTTTATTGAACGGGAAGGAATAGGAGAAGATGGAAATTTTCCTTTGTGGTACCAGAATTTAAAAGGGAGCGGAGAACAAGCAAGATGCATAGAGCGTCTGGGATGGAAAAAAAATAATGGAACGCCATTTTTTCAACTGTCAGCATTGGAATATGATCAGCTCGAAAAAATAATTGAAGATTACGCAGAGACACGTGAAAAAGTCTTGTCATCCAAGCAGCGGAAATGGATTTTGAAGAAAGCGGAAGAGATTGACAGAAAGCAAGGAAAGCCCAGGGTGTTGATCGTGCTTTTCACAGCAGATGCAGTTCTTGAAAACAGAGAGTATAAAAAGTGGGATATACAGCATTTGATTGAGGAAATTATTAAGAAATACATGGAGCATTGGAAAAAAGTTACATGTCAAAACGATGAAGAAATTTTTAATGCATTATCAGAAATGCTGATGTTTGCGACAGCAGCAGGAGCATGGGTGCCTGGAGACATAGTTCCAGAGTTGTTTACAGATTCTTCTTCCATCTTATGTTCAATGGATTCGGATGATCTGGAGCAATTGATCAGTGAAGTAAATGAAGAAAAGAGGTTTGAGGGAAAACTTAAACCTTTAGAGCCTGATTTGATAGGAGAATATTATGTCTTGGATTATTGGACAAGAAAGAAATATGTCAAAGGATATTTAGAAAATAGCTTTCGTATATTATGGGAGTATCCGTTGTATTTTGCTCAATTTTTAAATCGCTGTATGCAAAATTATATCAAACAGGATGCGTTTAAGTACTTATTTCAAAATGGTATGGAGAAATTAATGCCTCAAGAAAATAATGTACAAGGAGCGGTGTTTTTTTCAATGCTGTTAAGTGTATCTATAATAATGCAATCAGAAGAAGAGGCAATTGAAAGTATTAGGCGTTTGAAAGAGCTGAGCGAGAAATATGAAGGGAATGAAGAGATCGCGTTAGAATATGCCAAAGGTCTGGTAAATCTGTCGAACAAGCAGGATGAGGAAGGCGCGAAGGAATGGTACTATGTCAAGATTTCGGACTAATTAAATAGAGATTTTTTTTGCAATTCGTATTGCTTCTCGTAATCATTCGGAGATTGATAATCACAATGACTGTGAATCCTTACTGTGTTATAGAATGTTTCGATATATTCGAACACTAGCTGGTACGCTTCTTCGTAATTCTGAATACGATGGTGCTTCAAACATTCTCTCTTGATCAATGCGTGAAATGACTCGATGCAGGCGTTATCCCATGGATTTCCTTTCCGTGAATAACTTGTTTTCATACCTGCCGTCAGTTCCTGATATTTTCCACATACAAACTGTATTCCGCGATCTGAATGCAGGACGAGCACATCTTCCAGATCACGCCTTTCTTTCGCCTTCCTGACGCTTTGCAGCACTTCCTCCGCCTCCATTGTCCTGCTTAGCGTCCATGCCACGATCTTGCGCGAATACAGGTCCATTACGCTTGTCAGGTACACGAATCCTTCGTCTACGGTCCAGATATATGTGATATCTGTGCACCATGCCGCATTCGGATGTTCTGGATTGAATTCTCGTTTCAACAGATTGTGCAATGTTGATGAGAAATCGCTGTTGATCGTTGTTCTTGTTCTGGGCTGGATATACCTCGCTTTTATGCCCATTTCACGCATGTAAACCGATACGGTACGCTGTGATACGGCGATCCCTCTCTCATTCAGCACATGAGCGATCTTGGGTGCGCCATAGACCATATGAGATTCTTTGTGGATGGTTTTGATCTCATCCATGATCCGTTTCTTACGGGCCTTAGAGCGGCTCTCACTGCGTTTCCTCCAGCTATAATATCCAGATGTGGAGATACCCAGTTTTCTCAGCACACCGGCAACAGAAAATGACTTGTCATTCTCTGCGGCATCCCGCACTAACTCATAGAAGACCAGAGTTACTCTCCCAGTATGCTGATGGCTTTTTTTAGGATTTCAAGCGCATCCTTCGTATCGCGAAGCTCACGTTTCAAGCGAGCATTCTCCTTAGCTACATCTGATTGATAATTCCCGCTTCCAGGCGCGTTGATCTTGCCGTCATCAGATTCTCTGGCTTCCTTGAGCCATCTGGACAGTGTGCTTTGGCCGATGCCAAGATTAGCGGCAGCTTGAGCGCGTGACAGCTCTGAATGCTCATTGACATATTGTACAGCCTTATTCTTGAATTCATTGTCGAACGTTTTTCTCTTTTTGGACTTGGACATTCTCATACCCTTCTTTCACTTGCTCATCTATTCACGATGATGTTGTACTTGTTATGTTACCCCTCTCTATTCTTCCTGTCCACTTTTTATGCTAACACCAGAAAGCGTCAGTCGCCTGAAAGAGCTGAGCGAGAAATATAAAAAGAGTGAAGTAATTCTGCTAGTTTATCTCTTAGCTCTGAAAAATCAGGGGAACACCATCTAAAAACGAAGGATCTCTACAGACAAGGTATGTCTGATTACAAGCATGGAGCGCGATAGAGATTGCTTTATACATACCCTGAATATGGGATGTCCATTGATCGAAGACATAAAAGGTTATATGAGCAGAAAACATATTTATGGACAGACGGTCTGCAAAGTTACAGCTTGCTAAGCACAGAATAACAATGCATGATCAAACAGATGAAGGACAGGAAGTAATACGATGCAGTTAATCATTTAAACTATGTGAACAGTCTGAATAGCCGGATAGCTACTCAATACGAAAGATATCGCAGTGTAGAACGTCACATTCTGTGAGAGTGTAATATAACTGTAAAGGTTGAGTCCTTCAAAATAGAGAGCTAACTATATAAAAGTCAAGTAATCTATGAAATAGTTTGAAAATAATTTGGCTAGAAATAGAGTTAGTTGAATCGTTTGTACGATCTTTGAAAATGTGAATAAAAAGACATGACGAAAACAACCTTGGTAAAGGCTCTAAATTTTTGATTGGATCTGATGTGCAGGCTTATCTTAAAAGCTTTGGAGGGTTTGTCAAGAAAAGTGTGTAAGTTTCTTTGTTAGTTTTTTCACAAGTGTAAATCTATTTTGTTATCTACAGA
>UQPV01000062.1 GCA_900543035.1 uncultured Solobacterium sp. | reverse complement strand
TGGGAATCGCTTTAAGGTTCGTCGGCAACTACGCCCCGGTGGACTTTCACCACAGACTGACGGCATGCCCGTCATACCGAAAACGGCAATCAGAAATGCATCTGATTGCCATTTTCGTCATGTCTGCCTCCAGCCTAAATTCAGCCAGATCAGACAGTCTGCGTATTTTCCTGCAATTTCAGATAAAGCTGTGCCCACGTTGACTCAATGTAGGGACGGACAAACCATACACCGATACGGAAAGCCAGCGTGCCCAGGATGAGCCATCCCAGAAACGACAGGCTGAGCACGAACATCTCCGCCTTGTGTCCCATGGTCATCTTCCGGCTGAGCGCGAATGCGTCTTCGGCGCGCATGTCCGGCTGCTGCGCGAGCAGATACGGGATCATGCGGTATTCATATGATTTGACGATGCCCGGGATGACCAGCAAGAGCGACCAGGCCAGTATCTTGACACTGACCAGGAACATCACCTTCACCACATTCAGGTAGTGGGAAGAAAAAGCGGAAAATAATGTGGAAAACGGCTGCGGACCGGAAGCAGCGCCGAGATAATAGCGGTTTGTGCCCACTTTGATCACATTGCCGATAAACACCATGAGCATGATGGCGATGAGCGCGAAAAACAGCGCGTTTTGCAGCTGAAGCATCTGCAGCCAAGGGATGTTCAGCCAGATCGACCGTCCGTTCACCGTCAGATTCAGACCGCCGCGCAGCGGGAGCAGATGCTGTTCGCTGAGCATATCAAGGATGTCCGCAAACGCGTCAGTAAGCAGATAAGCGACCAGCGAGACCGAAAACATCATCCAGTAGCTGTGTTTCATCATGGCTTTTGCCTTCTCTTTGAGTTCAGCTCTTGTCCACATGAGGTTCCCTCCCTTCATCTCCAGCATACGCCTTGCCCGCTTCCTGGTCAACAAAAAAAAAGCCGCAGTCATTTCACTGCAGCTTCTTTGATCAGATATTCATAAATTTCTGTGCGGCGGTCACGATGGACATCTTGTAGACTTCGTCCGCATTGCATCCGCGGGACAGATCATTGATCGGCGCATTCAGTCCCTGCAGGATCGGTCCGATGGCTTCCCATCCGCCCAGGCGGGCAGCGATCTTGTAACCGATGTTTCCGGCATCGATGTTCGGGAAGATGAACGTGTTGATGTTTCCGGCGATCTCAGATTCCGGCGCCTTCAGCGCAGCGACCTCCGGCGCCACGCAGCAGTCGAACTGCATCTCGCCTTCCACCTTGTAATCCAGCGGCATGCGGCTCAGACGGATCGCTGCTTCGCGCACCTTCGATACGCTCTCGCCCTTAGCAGAACCAAGCGTAGAATAAGAAAGCAGACCGATGCGCGGCGTCATGCCCAGCTGCTTGACGGTGTTCGCCGTCTGCATGGTGATCTCCACCAGTTCATCGACATTCGGATTGATATTGATCGAGCAGTCGCCCATGACCAGCTGTTCCTCGCCCTTGACGAGCACGAAGCAGCTGGAAACGATGGAGTTTCCCGGTGCGGCCTTGACCAACTGCAGCGCCGGGCGTACCGTATCCGCTGTAGAATAGGTCGCGCCGCCCAGCAGACCGTCCGCGTAGCCCATCTGCACCAGCATCGTGCCGAAATAGTTGGTCTGCTGCAGCGCCTTGCGGCAGGCTGCCTCATCCATCTTTCCTCGGCGCAGCTCAATCATGCGTGTGACCATCTTGTCCATGTCCGTAAATTCCTGCGGACACATGATCTTAATTCCGCTCAGATCGTGGCTGTACAGCTTCGCCGTCGCTGCGATCTCATCTTTGTCTCCCAGCAGGATCGGATTCAGGATCCCCTCCCGCTGCAGACGGACGGCCGCCTCCTGCACACGGTTATCAGGACCTTCGGTAAATACGATGCGTACTCCTTTGCCCTTGATCTTTTCTCGTAAATCATCTACAAACATTGTCTGTAAGCCCTCTCTTTCATACAGTACTAAGTATACATCGTCATATGGTAAAAAAAAAGTCCAAACAATGTGAACTTTCTCACAAAAACACCCACGAAATTGGCATTTTTTCCACATATGATGCCTCGAGCATTGCCAAGCAGCGCAGGCGCGTGTATAATGTTCGCGTGAGCAGAGTAGAGACATGTGCGTTAAGTATCGGCTGAACGGGGAGTTGTCAGCCGGGCGAAAAGGATTCTTGCGGTACATGTTTCGCATCCCGCTGTTGCCGATGAAAAATCAGAATGCCTCTTTTTTCATTTGCAATATGGAAAAGGAGGTTTTTATATTGAAACAGCTCTATCTGACCATCAAGGACAGCGTAAAGGAAAGCCGCAGGGTGCAGGCCCTGGTCGGCGTATCGCTGTTCACCGCCATGAACATCATCTTGTCGGGCTACTCCATCCGGCTCATCCCTGAGGTGCTGACCATCAGCTTCGGTTCGCTTGCCACAGCGGCCAGCGGCTTCTTCTTCGGCCCATTTCTCAACGGCCTGGCCGGCATCATCTCAGACAATCTGTCTTACATGGTCGCGCCCAACGGGCCGTGGTTCCCCGGATGGATGATCAACTCGATGTTCACCGGCTTCTTCTACGGCGTGATGTTTTACCGTCAGCCGCGCGTCACGCTGCGCCGATGCATCGTCGCCAGGCTGGGCGTCGTCCTCGTCGTGAATCTGCTGCTCAACCCGCTGTGGATGAGCATGACGATGGGCAATACGTTCATCTACTACTTGTCTGTGCGCATCGTCAAAAACATCGTCGCTTTCCCCTTTGAAGTCGCCGCGCTGTATTATGTCATGCAGATCTGCGTGCGCATCCGCAACAGCAGAGGCATGCACAAGCCGCTGAACACGGAAAAGTAAATCTCCCCTGCACAGCTTCGGCTGTGCTTTTTTTCGCTCAGATCTCGCCGTCTTGAAACAGCCGCACGGCCTCAGAGACGAAATAGAGCGAGCCGCTGATCACGATGCGGGAATCACAGGCCATGCGCGCCTTGAGCACCGTCCGCAAGTCATGAGCCAATGGCAGCCCATGCTGATGCGCGAGCGATTGCAGATCGGCCAGCCTGCCCTGCTCGAAGGAACAAAGGATGAGGTGTCTGCACACCTGGCGGATCGTTTCGATCATGCGCCCGCATTCCTTGTCCTTCAGCACCGAAAAGATGACCGTGTCGACAGACATGCCGCGCAAGGTCTCACAGAGCGCTTCCACGCCCTCGCGGTTATGCGCGCCATCCACGATGACATCCGGATCCTTGTGCAGCAGCTGGAAGCGTCCGGCCCATCCGGCAGAAAACAAGGCGGAACGGATATGCGCTGTCTCGATGCCGGGAAACAGCAGGCGCACCGTCTTCACGGCCAGCGCCGCATTTTCCGCCTGATATGCCGCCGGAGAAGACAAACGCAGGCCGCTGAGCTCATCCAGATCGAAACAGATGTGTCCGGCTTCATCCCTGCGCACATGAGAAGGGCGGGCCCGATACAGCGGAGAGCCCTGCTGCGCGCAGATCGTTTCAAACACCTGTAAACAGGAAGGCTTGTCCTCCGCGGTGATCAGCGGAACACCTGCCTTGATGATGCCGCCCTTCTCCCATGCGATCTCCTCCAGGGTATCTCCCAGCAGCTGCATGTGGTCATGGCCGATCCCTGTGATCACGCTCGCGCAGGGAGTGATGATGTTGGTCGCATCCAGCCTGCCGCCAAGTCCGGTCTCCAGGATGACGACATCCACCCTCTGGCTGATGAACCAGCTCAGCGCGATGTGGACATCGATGTCGAACATGGCCAGCTCCAGCGCGCGCCATTCCTCATCATAATGGTTGACCAGATCGAGGAATTCCTGTTCCCCGATCCACCGATCGTCGATGCGGATGCGGTCCAGATGCGAGACGAGCGCGGGAGAAGTCAATGTGCCCACGCGCAATCCGGCCGCGTTGAGCATGCTGCGGATATAGTTGAGCGTAGAGCCTTTGCCGTTCGTCCCGGCGATATGGATGATCTTCAGCGCGCTGACTTTTGGACAGCGCGAAAAGACGAAGCGCTGAAACGCCGGCAGATCTTTTCTGATCCGCCGGCGGCTCTCGATGGACGCGATGGCGTCTTGGACATCCGCGTAGCTCATTCTCTCACCCTCCAGTCGATCTCCTCACGTCCCAGCTCCCGCAGGAAGGCGTTCGTCCGGGAAAAGGGCCGAGAACCGAAAAAGCCATGATAGGCGGAAAGCGGCGAAGGATGTGCGCTCATGATGATCCTGTGCCGGCGATCGTCGACCAAGGCCGCCTTTTCCTTTGCCCAGTTTCCCCACAGCAGGAACACGCTGGGCCGGGCATGATCGCTGACAAAGCGGATGGCATGATCCGTAAAGGTCTCCCATCCCTTTTTGCGGTGGCTGCCGCTCTTGCCGGCTTCCACGCTCATCACGGCGTTCATCATCAGCACGCCCTGATGGGCCCAGTCGAGCAGCGAACCGTGCGCAGGGACAGGCAGGCCGAGATCGTCATGCAGCTCCTTATAGATGTTCTTCAGGCTGGGCGGGATCTTCTCGCCGCGATTCACAGAAAAACAAAGCCCGTGCGCCTGATGCGCATGGATATATGGATCCTGTCCCAGGATCACTGCGCGGACGCTGGCGAACGGACATTCGCGAAAGCAGGAGAACAGCTGTTCCCTGGGCGGATAGACTGTCTTTTCCGCATATTCCCCTTCCACGAAAGCCATCAGGTCGTGAAAATATGCCTGCTGCTGTTCCTGTTCGAAAAACTCTTCCCAGTTCATCTTCTTTTCCCCTTTCTTCGCGTATTTCCCCGGAAATCGCTCAGCGAGCGACATCTTCTGCGTTCAGATGAAACAGCGGCGTCTCCACTTTGCCCGGCGCGCAGCCGATGGTCAGATACTCCTGATGCTCGATCCGCCGCTCCTTCAGCTGAGCGATCAGCTCCTCTGCCAGCTGCTTCATCGACAGCCGGGTCACAGCGGCATTCACCGCTCCGCCAGCCAGCGGAACGAGCGAGGACATTCGCATTTTCAGGGCATGGCGCAGCGCCATACGCATGAGCGTGCCGGACACCGCGCTGACGCCCTTGGCCGTAAACGCGGTCCCGAAGAAGATGCACAGGTATCCCGGCAGCTGATGATGCGCCAGCATATGCTCTTCCTTGATGCCGGTGTACAGATAAAGCAGCTTCTGCACGAGCAGGGCGGACTCATACAGATAAGACGCATATTCCAGCGGCAGCGTAAACGCGCGCATCACGCCGGATGCCAGCGCAGAGGGCAGGGCGACGGCCGCTGCCCTGTCCGCATGCTCAGCGATGATCCGATCGCTGATCCGGGCGATCACCCGAGGATCGACGCCGGCCTGTGCCGGCGAGACGCTCTGCAGCCGTTCCAGGATCTCATCATCCACATACGGCGCCAGACTTTCCAACAGAAATGCATCCCGGCTCACCAGGATCTGATTCCATAACCCGTTCATGATTACCCCCTCCTCAGGAATTTCTCAGCTCGATCAGGATATCACGCAGCTGAGCAGCACGCTCGAAATCCAGCACACGCGCAGCTTCCTTCATCTCCTTCTCGATATTCTCCAGCATCTTCGTCTTGTCCTTCTTGCCCATCTTGTTTTTCTTCTTCATGTAGGCCGCCGTCATCTCCTTAGTCTCCTTGCTGCGGACGACATCATGGATCGGCTTGATGATGGTCTTCGGCGTGATGCCGTGTGCGTCGTTGTATGCGATCTGGATCTCCCGGCGGCGAGCCGTCTCATCCAGCGCCTTGCGCATCGACTGAGTGATCTGATCCGCATACATGATGACCTTGCCCTGCGCGTTTCGCGCGGCACGGCCGATGATCTGGATCAATGAGCGCTCACTGCGCAGGAAGCCCTCTTTATCCGCGTCGAGGATCGCGATCAGCGACACTTCGGGGATGTCCAGCCCTTCTCGAAGCAGGTTGATGCCGACGAGCACATCGTATTTGCCTTTGCGCAGATCCTGGATGATCTCCGTGCGCTCGATGGTGGTGACTTCATGATGGAGCCAGGCCACCTTGAATTCCATATTCTTCAGATAAGCGCTCAGATCCTCCGCCATCCGCACCGTCAGCGTCGTGATCAGCGTGCGTTCATCACGCTCGATGCGCGCCTTGATCTCGTCGACCAGATCGTCGATCTGTCCGGTGGTCGGGCGAACTTCCACCTCGGGATCCAGCAGTCCGGTCGGACGGATGATCTGTTCGATGACTTCCCCATGCACCTTGTCCAGCTCATAGTCTCCCGGCGTCGCTGAGACGTAGATGGCCTGATTGACCATCTGCTCGAATTCCCCAAAGCGCAGCGGGCGGTTATCCAGCGCACTGGGCAAACGGAAGCCGTAATTGACCAGCGTTTCCTTGCGGGCGCGGTCGCCGTTATACATGCCGCGGATCTGCGGCAGCGAGACATGGCTCTCATCGACGACGAGGAGGAAATCATCCGGAAAATAGTCAAATAACGTATAGGGACGCTCGCCGGGCTGACGGCCGTCGATATGCCGGGAGTAATTCTCGATGCCCGGGCAGACGCCGAATTCGCGCAATGCTTCCACATCATAGCGGGTGCGCTGTTCCAGCCGTTCCTTTTCCAGCAGCTTTCCTTCTTGTTCAAAATAGTCCAGACGATCCTCGAGCTCTTCCTCGATCGTATCGGCAGCCCGGTTGATGATGTCCTGGCTCGTCGCGTACCCGCTCGCCGGATAGACGACATAGACCGTATAGGCATTGAGCACCTTGCCGGTCAACGGATCGACCTCGCAGATGCGCTCGATCTCATCGTCGAACATCTCGATGCGCAGGATATAGGCGTCGGTATGGCCCAGCGCGATCTCGATCACATCCCCGCGCGCACGGAAGGTCCCTCGGCTCAGCTCCATGTCGTTGCGCGAATACTGCTGAGCGACCAGCCGGCGCATCAGATCCTTACGGTCGATGATATCCCCCACCCGGATCGAGAAGAACATATCACGGTACTGGTCCGGATTGCTCGCACCGTAGATGCAGGCGACCGAAGCGATGATGATCGTGTCCCTGCGCTCCAGGATGGAGTTGACCGCCGCCATCCGCAGCATATCCAGCTCGATGTTGGTCGTCGCGTTCTTGTCGATATAGGTATCGGTCTTCGGCAGATATGCTTCCGGCTGATAATAATCGAAATTGGAGACGAAATATTCCACACGGTTATGCGGGAAAAACTCCTTGAATTCAGAATAGAGCTGGCCTGCCAGCGTCTTGTTGTGCGCAAAGACCAGCGTCGGTTTGTTCACCCGCGCGATGACATTGGAGATCGTGAAGGTCTTTCCCGTGCCGGTCGCGCCGAGCAGCACCTGCTCCTTCTTCCCGCTGCGGATGCCCTCCACCAGCTTGTCGATGGCCTGGGGCTGATCGCCCTGCGGCGTATAGGTTGAAACAAGGTCAAACAGCTTCTCTTCCATGGATGATCTCAACTGCCTTTCGTTTCTGCGTATCCAGTTCCTCCTCGTGTTCGTTCCAATAGACGCCGGCTGCGTTCACCAGCGCCTCTGCCGTCTCATTATCGATGACGCCGTCAGCTTCCAGCCCCTGATCGCGCTGGAATTGCGCCAGCGCTCTGGAGGAAGCCTGAGAGAAATACTCGTCGCTTCGGTCTGCGTCATAGCCCAGAAAGCGCAGATAGATCTGCACCGGTTTGGCGATCACCGCCACGCTGTCCGCTTCGACAGAGATCTCTTCCGTGTAATTGGGCATGCCGATGCTTCTGGCTTCATCCAGCGAGACCTCCACATCCGGCGTGATGCCCACGCCGTTGATCTGCTTGCCCTGACTGGAGAACCACTGTGCGGTCGTATACTTCAGCGATGTGCCGTCGCTGAACGGCACGCTCGTCTGCATCGTCCCTTTGCCATAGGTCGTATTGCCGACCATGATCACCTGATCGCCCAGATTTTCATCCAAGGCGCTGATGAGCACTTCTGACGCTGAGGCGGTGTTCTCATTCATCAGGATGACGATCTGATCGAAGCTGATTGGCGTGTATCCTTCCGTAACCTTATATTCGGTGCGTTCCCCGCTGCGATCCTCTGACTGGAACACGATGGTGTCCTGCGGCAGGAAGCAGGCGGCGATATCCAAGGCAGAGCTGAGATATCCTCCCCCATTGTCCCGCAGGTCCAGGATGATCTTCGACTCGCCCGCATCGCGGATGCGCTTCAGCGCGCTCTGCATATCTGTTCCGCTGTTCTCCGCAAATGAAGAAAGCACCACATAACCATAGCCGTCTTCCACATAAGCGGCCACCGTATTGTCGACGACTGCCGGCTTCACAGAGACCGTCTGCTGTGCGCCATCGCGCTCGATGACGATCTGCGCCGTCTCATCCTCCGAGAGGGCGAGCAGTTCCTGGATCTCGCCGCTGGACAGCGTGCTGCAGTCTTCTCCCATCACGGAAATGATCAGATCGCCGCGCTGCAGCCCGGCCTTCTGCGCCGGAGAATTCTCAAACACGGCCGAAACGACATACTGCCCCTGAGCGTTCTGATAAAACTGAATGCCGATGCCGACAAATGTGCCTTCCAGCGAGGAGGAAAAGTTCTGCGCATCCTCCTGACTCATGTAATACGTATGTGGGTCACTCTCGCTGTAGGCCATCGCTGAAATGGCTTTTTCCAACAATGTCGTGGACAGATCCTGAATATCCTTTCCGAAATACCAGTCTTCATTCAGGATCGTATAGACCGACTCCAGCTTCTGCATCTCGGCAGAGGCCTCGCCGCTGACCACTGTTCCCTGCGTCCCTTTTGCGACAAAAAAGCCGGCCGCAAAAAACAGCAGGCAGCTGCACACGACGGCGAACTTACGCCGCCGCGCTTTCTTTTCTGCCTCGATTTCATCCGGCCATTTATGCCGTTCCAGTTTATAAATTACCGTTCTTTTTTCTCCCATGAGATCACCTCAATTTTTTCTTTAGACATCATATCATATTTTACGCGCATTTTTGCAAAATAATGGCACAGATGCCCACACCATGGGCCGATGCCCCTTATTTTGTCCATGCTCTCCCACTTTTCTTCACTCAATCGTCAAAAACGGATCATTTCATGGGATCTTCCCACACAAAGGCGGTATAATGAAACTGATCAGTGGCCCGATCAAGATGATCAGGCAGAAAGCGAGGTATAGATGAACGGTGTGATCTTATATCAATCAAAATACGGAGCGACACGCAAATATGCCCAGTGGCTCTTTGCCGCGACAAACTTTGATCTGCTGGAGATGAAGCAGGCAAAGGGCACAGATCTCAGCCGCTACGAAGTGATCGTATTCGGCGGCGGCATTTACGCGTCTGGCATTGCGGGATTGAACGCGCTGAAAAAACAGCTGGCTCACCTTTCTCCGCAAAAGGTCGTCATCTTCTGCGTCGGTGCTTCTCCTTATGATGAACAAGCATTGGCTGCAATAAAGGAACACAATATGGATGGTCCGCTGAAGGACTTGCCGCTGTTTTACTGCCGTGGCGGGTGGGACATGCCAGCCATGTCCTTCATCGACAGGAATCTGTGCAAGATGCTGAAAAAAGCCACTGCAAAAAAAGACCCCTCGTCCTACGAACCATGGGAACGTGCCTTGATGGAAGCAGGTGAAGGGAAATGTGACTGGAGCGATCAGGCATATCTAAAGCCCATCCTGGATGAGATCGATCGATAAATACACAGACTTACACAGCTTTCTTTTTTACATTTATGATCTGATCGGAAGAGAAGCAAGGAACATGCGGTGTATGTCATATTAGGATATGCCCTAGATGGGAGAAGGATATCTTGGGCTTATGGCTGAATGAAAGCGAGAGCAAGAATGATTGGATGCAGGTATTGGATGAGCTCCTCGGCCGCGAAGCAGAGACAGCGGCAAAAGCGATATTTTCTTAAGAGATCCTACACCTGATACAAAATTCGATCAAATACATTCCTGCAAAGGAATACAAACCATGTACGTAAAGCCTGAAAAAGGTATACGGAGCAGTAAACCTGAATGCGGCGTTTGAAGTGCTCTGCAAGGAGCTGGAAGCATTCAGGAGCGGTCAAAGCATGGAAGCGCAATTCCGCGCATATAGAGCAGTTATGCGATCATGGCCAGGCAGTAAGACAGGTGATGTATGTGAGCAACGCGATCGAAGCGATAAATTGCAGCTTAAAAGGGTAACGAAAACAGGAGCGTTTCCCAATGAGACAGCGTTGCTCAAGCTTTTATATCTTCGTGTCACAGTACGAGCAATTTCATGATCGGCTCAACAAATATCTGAACAAATGAAAAAAACAGAATAGATCAATAAGCGAATGATCACAAAACAGATTTACACTTGTAAAAAACCCACAAATTATTGAACTTACACACTTTTCTTGACAAAGCACAGGCCGGCAGATATTGCCGGCCTGTGTTTTTCTATTCACTGCTTATTTCGCTGTACGGCGTCTTCTCATCATGAGAACGAGTCCGGCAGATACTGCCAGCAGTCCGGCATACATGCCGCTCTGCAACGCTGCAGCGGTGTTTGTCGTATCTTCAGCGCTTGTGCTGTTATTGACCTCAACCAGCTCATCTACAGAAGCCTGCAGTTTCTCGACCATGTCGTCGACCTCTTCCTGCGTTACTTCCGCATTCGCCAGCATGCGATTTGCACGTGCCAGATCCTGGATGACCGGCTGTGCGCTTGCGCTCGTGTATGCGCGCAGATCAAGGCTGTTCACATAAGCGACCAGCTCTTCCAGTGCGCTCACATCGGCCTTCGTCCGCGCGTTCAGGCGTGCTTCTCTCAGCGTCTTCACCGCTTCATCGATCTCTGCCTGCGTCGCTGCGTTCTCCAGCACGTTCTGCGCGTCAGCCAGCTTGTCTGCTAAGCCTTCTACGCTGCTCGGCACATAGTTATCAAGGTTCGCGAGCATTTCATTCACGAGATCGATCTCGTGTTCGAGCGCGCTCTTATCCAGTCTGATGCTTTCCAGTCCGGCGATCGCGCTGCTCAGGCTCGTGATGGCTTCTGTGACTTCTGCCGTCGTGGCATCGTCATTGATCGCTACGGTCTGTGCAGCTTCGATCGCTGTCTGCAGTGCGTCGAGGCTTTCTGCCGTGTAGTCACCATCGAGGTAGCCGTTTGCGGCTTCGATCAGTGCTTCCAGTTCAGCCTTCGT
>UQPV01000061.1 GCA_900543035.1 uncultured Solobacterium sp. | reverse complement strand
GACCAGTTCGCTATATGCCCATTTTGCCACTTCTTCTCTAATTCCATAACTCGTAGATATAACAGCTTGAGCAACGCGGTCTCATTGGGGAACGCTCCTTTTTTCGTTACCTTTCTAAAATTGGAATTTATCGCTTTATTTAACTTGTTGATAAACTGAGATTTTCCTATCCTATAAAAACATTGTAAATCACTACAACATAGACAAATACTGCGGTTAAACAGGTCATAATAAAACCGCCTTTATCTCGATTATTTTTATATTCTATACTTCTTAATAGTAAGAGAGTGGCAAGTGATACAAGCATAATCGGGTTTGCTATGTCAAAAGGAAGAATTTTCACTAATCCTAATACAGCGAAAAGCATTATTATTATAGATAAAATGATTTTTATGATTTTCATACAATCACACTCCTTTGTAAAATTCCAATTTATTTGTTATGGAATTCAAATCGATTTTGCAACTGTTCCAAACTTTGATAAACCATTTCATATTGTTCAACGGTCCAGTCTGATGTTAGCTCTTGATTGAATTTTTTTAAGGCTTCACATAGAGGTTTATATTGTAATTTTCCCTTTTCTGTTCCATATAGTTTTTTATTTCTTTTATCCTCAGGGTCAGTTTTTCGAAAAACAATTTCTTTTTTTCTAATGACCTGATTCTTCGCGCTGTAGCAGCTTTATCGACTTTGACAATTTTCGTTAATTCGTCTTGTGTTAGGCCATCATTTTGTGCCAGTACCATGAAATAAGGTTCTTCCCCAACACTGATATCAAATTCACAAACTACGTTTAATATACCTTAGATCTATAAAATGCTTTAGCTGCTACTATCTCATCCACAGTATAATTTTCACCAATTAACTGAACTACCTGAGGAACCAGTAAAGTCAAAACTGCTTCAAACTTTTTATCCACCATCAAAACTCCTCCTCTGGCACAGTACCGACAAATCGTAAGTACGATAAAGCCTTTACTGATGTCAACACTAACTGATCATATAGTTTCTTGATTTTGAGTTGTTCCAAGGCCTGCTCCTTTGTCAATATGCCAGCAGTATAGAAAGTAAATGTCCGATACACATCATCATTGGCCATTGGCCCAAGAATAAGATCATAGTCTTCTCCCTTATAATAACCAGAAGTTATCTGATACAGAGTCCAACCATTCTTCTCCTGGCTCAACAAAATACAGAACAGAGCATTCAGAAAAAGCGATTTCGCTGAATCAGCTTAAGCTTTGATACGACCCCATTGCTGCCATGATATAAAATCATAATTATCCCTCCTTCTCTGCAAATATCGAATCATTATTTCGATACGCCTGCGTTTTTTACTTACCTCCAAACAATCTCCACAACTTTTCACAAAATATACTTTAACATTTCTTCTTCATGGCATCTTAAATATAAACTTGGTCTCTTTTCAAAAGTGGTGTCTTTGAAAAGATTCATTTTGACATTTTACCAACATACGATCGACGTATCCTGTCTCACAAGATGATACTAAAAATCAAATTTAACTTCCCCTCTATTTCTATTATGCATAATTATAAACAGCAGATTAAAAAATTCATTAGAAAGCAAGGCATTTCTTATGAATTTTTTTAAAGTTTTTTTCTGTCTATCCTTCATACTGCAAATAAACCTTTTAACAAGAACGAAGTTCAATTACATCTACATACTGCTATTTATAGCAACTGCCCGTCATACGAAAAAACTGCCATCAACGCGGCAGTTTTTTCTTACTCTTTGATCTTGATCGCCTTCATGCGCAGACGGACATAATCAACATGCCGCTCATTATCGTGACATAGCTTCGTCTTCAAGCTATTTACGGCTTGGTCAAGCACAGATTTTTGATCTTCTGTGCGGATGATGACCAGCGTTTCTTTCAGAAACATCGTGATCCTATCGCACAGACCATCATTTCCTTTTAATGGGCAGACCGGTCAAAGAGAATAGCATATCTTACCTCAAAGCCTGTCTCATCCAGCATGGCTGAATATTATGCGATCGAGGAAAAATAGAAGGGGTTTTCATATACATATCCATGCGCTTGAAACGCATCCGCCCGCACGAACGCAAGCTGCGGATACGTTTATCCGGCAAGGCGAAGCAGCGCGACAGACCTGATATTCTTTCTCTTACAGCCTGGTCGTCAAAGCACCGTTGCCGCAGCCCAGATCCAATACGGAACTGCCAGCCGACGCATCGATCAGTTCTGTCACGTCATTGCCATGCTGATGCACGAAGGAAAAATCTACGGTGCATCGTTCTGCTTCCCGCTCCATGGCTATGCTCCTTTCAATATCCGAGATCTTCGCGAATCAAGACCACCTCAACAGCACTGCCGGTAGGCGCTTCCCATAAGATGGACAATCCTTTGCAGATCCGCTGCGGGCTGCTGCAATCAAAGCAGCGCTCTCCCTTCACGGCACAAGGTGTCTGCACCCCGAGGCGCTGAGCATTGCGCGGGGCGGCGATGTTGCGCGCACGATGCAAGGCACGCTCCATATCCGCTTCGATCTTGTTTTCTCCCACGATCAAGTAGACCTTCTCATGTCCGTAAATGATAGAAGCTACGCGGTTGCATCTGCCGTCGATGTTCACGATCTCTCCGCTCATGGCTAAGCCGTTGACCGAAGAGAGATAGATCTGCGCGGCATTGGCCAGCTGACGGCACTGCGCGTCTGTGCGCTGTCCCGGCTCCCAGTGCCAATACACCGTATTATGCCGGTTCAGCCGCGCATACAGCCCCATCTGCTTCAGCGTCATCGATCCGCCGAAGCCGACGCTTTTCTGATCGATCTGCGCATCCAGATAATCTGCCGCTTCTTCAGCGGTATCAAAACAGCTGACTTCATATCCTTTGGCGATGAGATTGGCTTTCAGCGTTTCAAGGTCAAACATCAGTATTTCTCGATCTTGCGGCGCTCAGGCTTGAGATTGCCGGTCTTCTGCGCGCGACGGCTTAATTCTTCATTGACTTCATCCAGCGTGATGCCCTTTTCCGCCATCATCACGAACAGATGATAGATGAGATCGCCGATCTCATTGACCACTTCATCATGGCTGTCTTCTTTCATGGCGGCGATGATGACTTCCGTGCATTCCTCGCCGACCTTTTTCAGGATCTTTTCCAGACCTTTTTCATAGAGATAGGCGGTGTAGCTTCCTTCTTCCGCATGGGTCTTGCGGCTGACCACGGTCTCATACAATGCCTTCATTTCATTTTCCATGTTGCTCTTCCTCCTTATACAGCGTGCGGTAAAAGCAGCTGCGTGCCCCGGTATGGCAGGCAGCGCCATCCTGGATGACCTTCAGCAGCAAAGTGTCTTCATCACAGTCCAAGGCGATCTCCTTCACATGCTGATAATGGCCGCTCGTCTCTCCCTTGAGCCACAGTTCTTTCCTGCTGCGGGAATAATAACAAGCCAGCTTCTTCTCCAGGGTGATCTTCAGGCTTTCCGCTGACATATAGGCCAGCATGAGCACCTGTCCGTTTTCAGCATCCTGCACGATGGCCGGGATCAGTCCGCCCTGCTTGGCAAAATCGATCTTCTGCAGCAATGATCCATCGATCATGATCTCACCTTCATCCTGACTGGAATGCCATGGGCAGAAAGATGGTCTTTGACCTCTCCCACAGTGTGTTCCCCATAATGGAAGATGCTGGCCGCAAGGGCGGCATCTGCCGCGTGTGCGTCTTCCTTCAGCACATCCTCGATATGCTGGATGTTTCCGCATCCGCCAGAGGCGATCAGCGGCACATCGATGATCTCGTTCACGGCCTGCAGCATCGGCAGGTCGAAGCCCTGCTTCGTCCCATCCGCGTCCATGCTCGTCAACAGGATCTCTCCGGCGCCCAGCCTGGTCACCTCGGCGACCCACTCCAGCAGATCGATGCCGGTATCGATGCGTCCGCCGTTGATCACGACATTCCAGCCGCTGTCGTCTGCCCTGCGCTTGGCGTCGATGGCTGCCACGATGCACTGACTGCCGAAGATCTCAGCGCCCGCTTTGACCAGCTGTGGATCACGCACGGCCGCTGAGTTCAGCGAGACCTTGTCCGCGCCGGCGCGCAGCAGCGTCCGGATATCGTCGATGGTGCGGATGCCGCCGCCGATGGTGAAGGGGATGAAGATGACCTTGGCCACTTCTCTGGCCACATCGGCCATCGTCTTCCTGCCCTCGTGTGTCGCGCTGATGTCCAGAAAGACGATCTCATCCGCGCCTTGTTCATAATATTGTCTGGCCAGCTCTACCGGATCTCCGACTTCCTTCAGTCCGACAAAGTTGACCCCTTTGACGACTTTCCCTTCCTTGACATCCAGACAGGGAATGATTCGTTTCGTATGCATACCTATTCCTCCCTGCACAGCGAGATGGCTGCCTTCAGATCCAGCGTGCCATGGTACATCGCTTTTCCTGTGATGGCGCCATACAGGCCGAGCTGTTTCAGCGCGGCGATATCCTCGATGCTGCGGATGCCGCCGCTGGCGATGATGCGCATGCCGCTTTGTCCCTTCAATGCGGCGAGCATGTCGGTATTGGGGCCGCTCAGCGTGCCATCCTTGGAAATATCCGTGACGATGACCGTTTGTACGCCCATCTCTTCCAGCTGTTTGGCAAATGTGATGTAATGCAGCTCGCTGGCCTCCAGCCAGCCTCTGCCATATACCAGACCGTCGCGGCAGTCGATGCCCACGGCGATCCGCTCTCCATATCTGCGCAAGGCATCCTGCAGCAGCTGCGGATCTTCCATGGCGCTCGTTCCCAGGATCACGCGGTCGATGCCGTTTTCCAGATAGCTTTCGATCTGCGCCATGGTGCGGATGCCGCCGCCGACCTCCACGGGAACATCGAGCGCATGCGCCGTCTCCAGGATGATCTCATGGTTGACGCGCTTGCCCTCCTTCGCTCCATCCAGATCGACCAGATGGATGTATTCTGCGCCGCTTTGCTCAAAGTTCTTGGCCAGCTCCATCACGCTGGAGCCGACGATCTCTTTCTGCGCATAGTCCCCCTGATACAGACGGACCGGTTTTCTGTCTATGATATCGATGGCCGGCAGGATGATCATGCTTTTCCCTCCTCACACAGCGCGGCAAACTTCCTGAGCATGTTCAGGCCGTCTTCTCCGCTCTTCTCTGGATGATACTGCATGCCCAGGATGTTGCCATGACGCACATAGCCGGGGATCTTCAGCGACCCATATTCAGAATAGGCCACCAGATCTTCATCGCGATGATCCTGCGCACGATAAGAATGCACATAGTATACGAATGGATGCTCCCCTTCTTGCAGGATGGTGTCCGGATGGATGACTTCCAGCCGGTTCCAGCCGATGTGCGGGATCTTGACATCCGGATCTTCCATGAGACGGATCTCGCCCTGAAGCAAGCCAAGCCCGGCGCATTCTTCCACTTCATATCCTTTTTCAAACAGCACCTGCATGCCCAGGCAGATGCCCAGCAATGGCTTGCCCTGCGCCGCTTCGCTCTTAATCGTGTCGATCAGCCCGCTTTGTTCCAGGTTGCGCATGCAGTCCCGGAAAGCGCCGACGCCTGGCAGGATAATGCCATCTGCCTGTTTCAGCTGTTCAGGGTCACTGGTGATCTCTGCCTGAGCCCCGATGGCCTGCAAGGCATTGTAGACACTGTGCAGGTTACCCATGCCATAATCAATGATCGCGATCATCTATATCACTCCTTTGGTGGATGGCAGCTCGTCGCTGACGATGCAGACGGCGCTGCGGACCGCTCTGCCCATTGCCTTGAAGATCGCCTCCACTTTATGATGGTCATTTTCTCCATACAACACATTCACGTGCAGCGTCAACTCTGCCTGAACGGCAAAGGCGCGCAGGAATTCCGGCGTCATCTCACAGGAATAGGCGCCGATCTGATCACGCTTTAGTTCGCAGTGATACACGAGGTAGCTCCTTCCGCTGAAGTCCAGATCGACACAGCACAGCGTCTCATCCATCGGGACGCGGGCACTGCCATAACGGGCGATGCCGCGTTTATCGCCCAGCGCCTCCTTCAGCACCTTGCCCAGCACGATGCCGGTATCTTCGATCAGGTGGTGATCGCAGACGTGCAGATCGCCCTTTGCCTTCACCTGCAGATCGATGCCGGAATGAAAGGCGAACAAGGTGAGCATATGGTCAAAGAAGCCCACGCCGGTGTCGATATCGCTTTTTCCGCTGCCATCCAGATCCATCTTCACGAAGACCGCCGTCTCTTTGGTCTCTCTTTGCAGCTGTGCTGTCCGCTTCATCATGCATTCCTCCTGTATGTCTTCAATACGCTGAGCACAAGGGCATTTTCCTCTTCTGTGCCCACAGTGATGCGGAAGCCTTCATCCGCATAGCTGCGGATCTGAATGCCGGCATCCGCAAACGCCTGCAGCAGTTCTTCCTTTTTCGTGCAGCGGCCATAGAAGTAATTGGCTTTCGACGGATACACGGTCAGCGTCTCATCCTCCAGCTGCTTCAGCTGGATGAACATCTGATCACGACGCGCCTTCAGCGCATCTGCCGCAGCGGTGATCTCCTCATGGTGAGCAAGCACGATCCGCGCTGCGCGCTCGCTCAGCACATTGACATTATACGGCACCTTGGCCGAGCGGATCTTATCCATCGCCTTGGCGTTTCCCAGCAGGAATCCGCAGCGGATGGCCGCCAGAGAGAATGCTTTGGACAGCGTCCGCGTCACGAACAGATGATCATAACGATCCAGCATATCGATCATGCTCGAATCATCAAATTCCGCATAGGCTTCATCGATGATCACCGGAATGTCGGCAAATGCCTCCACGATGCGGCACAGCTCTGATTTAGGTATGCTTCCTCCCGTCGGATTGTTGGGATTGGAAAACAGCACCATGCTCACCTGCTCCTGCCTGCCATAGGCGATGAAGCCTTCTGTGTCGAATGCTTCTCCAGGTTTGATCGTCCATCTGCACATCTCTCCGTCATGCATGCCGCAATAATAGTCATACATCGAAAAGTCCGGGGCAAGCGTATACAGCTTTTTGCCTTTTCCGATATACAGGCCGATCATCAGCCCAAGCATCTCATCTGAGCCATTTCCAGCGATGATCTGTTCCGGCTGAAGCTGAAGATAGCGGGCATAGGCTTCACGCAAAGCCGTATAGTCATCCTGCGGATAACGGTTGAATGCCGTTTCCTGGATGGCCTGCGCGATCTCTTCCCGTATCGCCAGAGGCAGGTTCACGCTGCTTTCATTGGCGTTGAGCAGGATGCCTTCCTGCTTCATGGCCTGATACTGACTCGTCTGTTTCATGGCTTCATCCTCACTTTCACCGCGTTGGCGTGCCCGTCCAGCGATTCATGATGGGCGATGTTCATGATCTTTCCACCGTCGCGCTGCAATGCTTCCTTGCTGTAATGCAGATAGCTGCTCTTCTTGATGAAGGAATCACAGCTCAGCGCAGAGGCAAAGCGAGCCGTGCCATTGGTCGGCAGCACATGATTGCATCCGCCGAAATAATCGCCGATGCTCTCACAAGTATAGTAGCCCAAAAAGACGCTTCCGGCATTTCGGACAAGCGGCAGCCAGCTGCGGGCATCCTGCACCATGAGCTCCAGATGCTCCGGCGCGATGGCATTGGCTTTTTCGATGCATTCTTCGATGGTATCGCATACCATCACAGTACCGTAATTGCTCAGGCTCTGAGAAATGATCTCCTGTCTGGGCAAAGCGTCGCTCTGCCGCTGCAGCGCTTCTTCAACTTTTTCCACCAGCGTTTCATCATCCGTGATGAGGATGCTGCTGGCCATCGGATCATGCTCGGCCTGGGAGATCATATCGGCAGCCACATATTCAGGATCAGCGTCTTTATCCGCGATGACGAGGATCTCGCTTGGACCGGCGATCATATCGATGTCGACCTTGCCGTAGACCAGGCGCTTGGCACAGGCGACATACGCATTTCCCGGCCCGACGATCTTATCCACGCGCGGGATGCTCTGGGTGCCATAAGCGAGGGCAGCCACGGCCTGTGCACCGCCGACCTTGCAGATGCGGGTCACGCCGGCGATATGCGCGGCGGCCGCAATGACCGGATCTACGCTGCCATCTGCTGAGGGCGGCGTGACCATCACGATCTCCTTGACGCCGGCGATCTTGGCCGGGATGACATTCATGAGCACAGTGCTGGGATAAGCGGCGCGTCCGCCTGGCACATAGACGCCGACACGCTCCAGCGGGATGACGCGCTGTCCCAGGTAAACACCGTCTTCTTTCTGGATCTCATATCCTTCCTGCAGCTGTTTCTCATGATAACAAGCGATGTTTTCTGCCGCTTCTTTCAGGTCAGCGATCAGCGATGCATCCACTTTGCTCATCACTGCCTCGATCTCCTCTTCGCTCATGATCAGTGAATCCAGCTTCACATGGTCGAACTTTTCGGTATACTCCAGCAGCGCGTCATCTTTGCGGGTCCGCACCTGTTCGATGATATCGAGCACTTTCGCATTCATCTGCTGATCGACGCCGGCCTCGCGGCTTTCCAGATAGGCGGAAAGCGCCTGGACATCTTTACTGTCAATCTTATTTAACCGCATCTTCATCCCTCACTTTCTTCAGATCATCAAGCAGCTCCATGATCTCATCACGCTTCAGCTTGAAGCTGGCGCGGTTGACGATCACTCTGGCGCTGATGTCACAGATCCGTTCATAGACGATGAGCCCGTTTTCCTTTAATGTCGTTCCGGTCTCCATGATATCGACGATGGCGTCACACAGTCCCAGGATCGGGGCAAGCTCCACGCTGCCTTCGATCTTGATGACTTCCACATCCATGCCGCGGCTGCGGAAATAGCTGCGGGCCACATTAGGGTATTTGCTGCCGATCTTGATGTGACCGATCTTCTCAAAGGGGCTGCATCCCGGCAAGGCAGCCACGATAAAGCCGCATTTGCCGATTCCCAGATCCATCATCTCATAATATTTTCCATTTGCTTCCATCAGGGTATCTTTCCCGACAAAGCCGATATCTGCCACGCCATGCTCGACATAGGTCACGCTGTCCGCCGCTTTGACGAGAAAGTAGCGGTTGTCCTTGACCGTATCGTGGAACACCAGCTGACGGCCTTTGTTTTTCAGTACTTCTACGCCATAGCCGCAGCGTTCGAACATGCGTACGCTCTCTTTTTCCAGGCGGCCTTTGGTCAATGCGATCGAAAGCATGATCATTCCTCCTCGACGCTGATGGCCAATGCGTGCTGATCGGGCATCAGTCTGATCTTTCTGTGTTCTTTCCGATATCTTGCGGCAGCGCGGAGCGCTTCCACACGCGCATTGGGATGGAAACGGATCACCAATGCTTTTGTTTCTTCTGGGGCCTGAGCCACTTCAGCCAGCGCATCGAGCTTGATGGAAAAGCCGACAGCCGGAAGCTTCCTGCCATATTTGCCGATCAGCGTATCATAGCGACCGCCGCTGAGCACGCGTTTGCCTACGCCGTCCACATAAGCTTCAAACACGATGCCGGTATAGTAGTTCAGGTTTTTGGTCTTGCCCAGATCAAACTGCACGCGAGCGCAGCCCAGCGCCTCCAGATCTTCCGCAAGATCCTCCAGCCGATCCAAGATGACGGTCAGCTCTTTGCAAAAACAGTACTGTCTCGCTTCTTCCAGCATTTCCTCTCGTCCGCTCAGCCAGGGCAAGCGGTTGAAAAAGCGCTGATATTCCGGCTTCAGCTGCAGCTGTGTCAGCTTTTCTTCCAATGAACGCAGGCTTTTTTCGTCGATCAGCTCTGCCAGCTCTTCTGCATCTTGCTCACTGATCTTCGCATACCGGCATGCTTCCCTAAAGAAATTGATATTGCCGATCTCCAATACCCATTTGCGGTCATTGACGACTTCCAGGGCATCGAGAGCTGTCATCAGGATCTCCAGATCGCCAGGAACTTCTTCCAGTCCGATCAATTCCACTCCGCAGTCGCTGATTTCGTTCTTCAGCCCGCTCAGTTCTTCATGGACCTTGAAGACGTTGGCGCAATAGCGAAACCGCAGCGGTACCGGCGCATCTTTGTATTTGGTCGCGGTCAGCCGGGCGATCGGGATGGTCATATCGGCCCTGAGCATCAGGATGCGGCCTTGTGCGTCAAAGAATTTATACATGTCTTGTTCATTGATGTTGTCAAACCCAGCCTCGTATGTCTTGTAAAATTCCACGGTCGGTGTGATGACTTCTTCATAGCCCCAGCTGTCCAGTCTGGCTTCGATATCATTTCTCAGCTTTGTTCTGATCCGGCATTCTTCCGGGATCAGATCGCGCATGCCCTCAGGAATCGTGAATTGTTTCATCGCTTCTCCTCCTTCTAACAAAAAAGACTCTCATCCAAAGGACGAAAGTCTGATCGTGGTGCCACCTTTTTTCACCGGCTCCTCACGAAACCGGCCTCTGTGAGTATCTGCATACTCCGGCACGGTAACGGATGCCGTTTCCGCTGAAGGCTACTGCATGGTTCACCTTCAGGACTCCAAGGTGTGTTCGCAGCCTTCCCATCTTCTCTTCCACCAGCCGAGAAGTCTCTGTCATGATCCGGACTGTTACTGCTCCTTTTCCCCGTCTTTGTTATTCGTATACCATTATATTACTATGCCGGAAAACTGATGTCAACAAAAATTTGAAAACAGTTTCAGCAAATGAAAATTATTTTCAACAAAGTAAAGAATCATCCTCAGCAAACCTGCCATACTAATCTCAGGAGGGATGCTCATGAGTCCGCGTGCGTACCGTCTCAGAATATGTTCCGGCATATTATACCTTCTGGCTGCCATCGTGTTCATCATCTATTTCTTTACCGCCTCTATTCATGCGGCGTTCATCGCGACAGCATTGCTTTGGTGCGGGGTCATCCTGAGCCTGGTTTCCAGATGGGTGCACTAATTTCGATAAAGCGATTGGATAACTTTGTTTAACCATCATTCTCTACTTCTTATTAGAAAGTAAAAACTTTTGTAACGAGAAAAATAATCAAGACCCCCATAATGAAGTACTATCAATCTATGTCCACGTTCCCAATTGCATAAATGCAGATACAGGTGAAGAGAAACTGCAAGAGAAAAATGCGATCATCAAATATGTCAAGAAGGATGCCAACGAGTATGATAATTGAAAGCGATGTGGGGCATCAATAATCCCACATTGCTTGAAACTCAAAATTTTATGACCAATTGTTTTGAGGGTTTGTCAAGAAAAGTGTGTAAGTTTCTTTGTTAGTTTTTTCACAAGTGTAAATCTATTTTGTTATCTACAGATTTATCATCACCACTTTTAATGGATATATAAAAGTGGATGGGGTATCTAGTGTATTTTGTTTTATATGGGGATGGGAAGAGCCCGCTTGGGGTCTTCC
>UQPV01000060.1 GCA_900543035.1 uncultured Solobacterium sp. | reverse complement strand
TCGCGGCTCCTCCGCTCAGCGCTCGTTTATATTACCATCCTCTCCCTTTTCCGTCAAGCTGTTTTTTCCTTTTTTTTGCCTTTTTTCGTCTTTTTTCTTCATCATGCCGCAAAAGACATATGTTCCCATGAAAAAAACGCCCTCTCATCAAGGACGTCCTATCTGTTATTCCTGCGCAGAGGGAACATAGGTCCTGGACTTATATTCGCTGTCCAGCGCATACAGTCCTTTCGGATCATGACCAAACAACGCATAGCGGCTGACCATATCTGAAGCGTTCTTCTCTTCTTCTCCCTGTTCTTCGACGAACCAGTCCAGGAAGCGCATCGTCCGGAAGTCTCTGACCTCATCCGCCGCATCATAGATCGTATGGATCAGCTTCGTTACATAGCGCTCATGCTCCAGACCGGCATGCAGCGGATCCTCGGGGCTTTCCAGCGTGCACTGCGGCTTGTCGATGGCCCCCAGCACCACTTCATGATCGTTATCCTGCAGATAGCGGATCATCATCATGGCATGATCCATCTCTTCTCTGGCCTGGATCTCATACCAGTTGGCATATCCATCCAGAGAACGGCTCTTGTAGAAATTTGAAAAATCAAGATACAGATAAGCGGAATAGAATTCTTTGTTGACCTGTTCATTCAACAGACTGGCGACTTTTTGATCCAACATGTTTCATTCCTCCTCTTTTAATATTATAAAGGAATTTTCTCATTGCTCAAGCCAGTTGACCGAGCACCTCATCCAGCACATGCGCTGTCGCATCCGCATCCTCCAGCGTAAAGCGCAGATAGAATGAACGCACACCGGCCTCTTTGAGCGTATACACGCTGCCGATCCGATCGACCGGCTCCGGGCTGAGGATGCGCATGTTGCACTGCTCATCATTCTCGAACATGAACCGGCGGCCCTTTTGATCCAGCAGATAATATTGGTGATCCCGGCACAGGTGACAGCCTTTCTTTGTCCCATCCCGCAGGCATGTGTTGATCACGCAAGTGCGAGATGTCATCAGATCCTCATGACCGTAGATCATGCAGGCAAGATCGGGCAGCTTTCCGCCTCGTTCATGACAGCCGCGGATGAGCGCTTCCACCGCAGGCACATCCAGCTCCCCGGAGAGCACCATCGTCTCTGCGCCGAAAGAAGCTGCGGCGGCGACCGCATAAGAATTGGTCAGGTTCAAGGTCCTGTCGACGATCTTGCGCCCGGCGGAAAGCGCGCCGTTTTCACCGCCCATCACGGCTTCGCCATGCGCGTGGACGATGTTTCCTTCATGAAACCCGATCGGCTCTTTCGCCTGATGAAGCTGGCAGTACAATGTGCGCACCGGCGTCACGATGTTATGGATGTTCCGGCTGCGGCATGCCCGATATTGCGCCTCATCCTGCACGCTGACCAGGATGCCGATCGGCTCGGCAGAAGTTCCCTGCGCGGCAGAAGGATACGGGAGCGGCGCATGCTTTTCATGACGGACCGCACGCTTTTCCTGCAGCAGCTCCAGGACCTTTCGGCGCAGCAGGTTCACCTCTTTCATCGCAAGAAAGCTCGGCCCCTGCATCACACAGGTGAAGCCGCGCAGACGAAATGGCGTATCGCTCATCTTTTCAAACTGCGCGCGCAGACGTTCTTCCTGCAGCGGCGCCTTCTGGGCCGGCTGCACGATGATATCGTCAGGGATGAACCGTGCTTCGATCCCCTCTTCATCTCTGGCCTGGCAGATCGGCGCCTTGCCCGGACACAGCGTCACTTGCAGATCCACCGCTGTCTTGCGCACCTCCTGTTCGACCAGCGCCCGCAGCTCGCGCTGCTTCTGCGCATCCTGCGTCTTGACCACACGGTTTCCCTTAGCCGCCTTGATCTTGCGGTCGATCTCGACCACTTCACCGGCCGTGCCGCCGCTGACCAGCAGCCCGCCTTTCCAGATGCGGTTCACCATACAGCCCTGATCTTCGCCATCGCGCAAGACGCGGATGCCATCCCCCTGACGCAGATCATCCTGCAGACGGATGCGGATCCGCTCCTTGCTCACGCCTTCCACGATGCCAAGCGGCGTGCCCATATGATTGGGGCGCACCGGATTCATCATCGCCCGTCCGGGCTGATGAAACAAATGACCGCTGGTGAACCCGCGGCTGAACACTTGTTCCAGGCTGCGCACATCTTCCTTGCTTGTCTTCCAGGGACGTCCAGCCAGATAAGCGTCAATGGCACGGCGGTACAAAGAGACCGTCTGCGCCACATATTCCGGGCTCTTCATCCGTCCTTCGATCTTAAAAGACATCACGCCGGCATCGATCAATGCCGGAAGCTCATCGATCGTCATCAGATCGCGCGGACTGAGCAGATATTCACCATCTGCAGCGATCTTTCTGTCTTGTCCCTTTTCCTGCCGATACAGCGCATAACGCATCCGGCATGGCTGGGCGCATTCCCCGCGGTTGCCGGAGCGTCCGAACATCGACGCGCTCATCAAGCACTGGCCGGAATAGCTCATGCACTGTGCGCCATGGACGAACACTTCCAGATCCATCCCGCTCTGTGCGGCCGCGCGCACTTCCTCGATGGTGCTTTCCCGTGGCAGGACGACCCGCTTCATGCCCAGCCTGCGCGCAGTCTCTATCCCGGCGCGGTTATGGATATGCATCTGCGTGGATGCGTGAAGCTCCAGATCCGGAAGCTGGCGATGCACACGATCTGCCAGCCCGATATCCTGGATGATCAGCGCATCTACATCATGCGCATACAGAAAACGGACGTAGCTGAACGCCGCATCCATTTCCTGCTCATGAAGGAGGGTGTTCATGGTCACATACACCTTTACGCCATGGATATGCGCATACCGGATGGCCTCCTTCATCTCTTCATCATCAAAGTTTCCCGCATAAGCGCGGGCGCCGAACATCGTTCCGCCCAGATATACGGCATCACATCCGCATTGCACGGCCGCGTGCAGCGATGCCATCGTGCCGGCAGGCGCCAGCAGTTCTGTCTTCTTCATCCCATCCCCTGCTTTCCTGATCATTCGTAATAAAACTCGATGCTGCCAAGTGCCGGCTGCTGCGCGCAGCCCAGCTCATTGACAACGATCCCGCTGCGCAGCAGAAGCGTAAAGATCCGGTCGTCCTGGAGCAGCTCTTCCCGCAGCTGTTCGCCCTGATGCGGCGCTGTGCGCAGTTCCAGGACCTGATCGCCCCGTTCGATCATCTCATCGATGGCGTTTTGCAGCACCGTTTCATCATAAGACTCCAGATACAGCCCGTGCCGATGAACATAGCTGCCCTGCGGGTCTGCGGTTTCCTCCATCGCCCCTTCTGCCGTATACATCTCCTGCATCTCCTGCGATGCCATCATGAAATACTGATGACAGACATGCGGGCCGTACTGGGTGACATCTCCGCTGGTGACATCCATGTAATAGTGATCCCCATCGATCTCCACCATGTTCCAGGCATGCGCATTCGTCCCATAGCGCGTCTGGGCCTCGTCCGAATTGAGCACGCCGCTGATGTAAGTCGTCGGAATGCCGGCTTTTTCCATCAGATACTGATAAGCTTTGGAATACCCTGCGCAGACCGTCCGCCCATCCAGGAAAAAGCTGACCATGCTCTGATCCTGCGGTCCGCTTTCATATTCCGCATGCTCTGCCACATATGTATACAGATACCATGCCGCCTCTTCTGTGCCGGATGGCAGATCGTCGAGGATCTCCTGCGTCCGCTCATCGATCTGCCGCTGGATGTCTGCTTTTTCCTGCGCATCAAAATAATACTGCGGCTTCATCGTGATCGAACCATCGCTGTACTCTTCATACGTATAGTCATTCTGCACATGGAACAGTGCAGGATTATCTTTCATCACGGCGACAAATGCCGTTTCCAGCGTCTGTCCGTCAATCTTGCCCAGCTCGATCTCGCTGTTCATCTCTTCCAGGCCAGACAGCAGCAGCCCGTATGCCCGCTGTCCCTCTTCATCAAGCTGATGGTAATGATAGTTCATCGTTTCGGCAGAAGGGGTAAATTCTGCCGTCACGCTGTCGTCGTTCAGGTCCACTGCCGGCTCATTCAGCACATCCAGCAAGGAGCAGCCGCTCAGCAGCATGGCCAGCAGCAACAGATACAGCTTCTTCATCCGATCACCGTCCTCTCTCTGATTGTATCATGGATCGCATGGAAAAAAGGCAAAACCTGTCACGAGCCGCAGGAAAAGCGCGGATCAGCCCAAAAATGCCAGCAGGTCCTGATAGGCGAACTCCGCGTCTCTTCGGCCCTCATGATACAATGCGCTCAGCTTTTCCACATCTTTCTCGATGCGGGATACGGTCACCGGCTTGCGAGGACGGATGACGAATGCCTTGCCTTCTTCCTCCAGGGCGTCGATCTTGTCCATCCGCTCATTGTAGCGCTGCGGCGCGGTCACCAGACGGTCCACCAGCCCCGGCGCATTTCGGAAATGACGCCGATAGATCCGCTGCACCGTCTCCGGCACAGGCTTCTTCCGATATCCCTTGTGGCGCGTCAGCACCAAGACAAGGCGGTCGCTCTCACATGGGATATCCTCAAACAGCGGCACTGCACAGGCGATCCCGCCGTCGACATACTCCCTGCCTTCGATCTCCACCGGCGTATTCATCACCGGAATGCTGCTGCTGGCGCGGCAGACTTTCAGGAAATCATCATATTCGCTCTTCTCGATAAAGCGGATACCCCCGCTTTCGCAATCGGTCACACCGGCCCAGAACCGGATGTCTGAATCATGAAACGCCGCAAAATCAAACGGAATGAGATCATGAAAGATATCCCGGAACACAAAGTCAAAGTTGAAGAAATTCCGTTCCTTCGCCAGATTGGAGAATCCCATATACCGCGAATCCCGGACATAATTCAGATTAAGCTCTGCCGCGTTTCCGATCTGGCCAGACACATAGAACAGGCCGTTCAGGGAACCGGCAGAGATCCCCACGACATTGGGGATCTTCACATGATGCAGCATCAGCACATCAAGCACGCCGCTGGTATATACCCCGCGAAGTGCGCCGCCTTCCAAGATGAGTGCGGTTTGTTTTGTTTCAGACATACTGCCCACCTCCATAGTCACTGCTCAGGCGCTGGATGGCATGCGCAAAAGTCAGCCGTTTCCATATCGCCCTCATGTTCAACAGCATAATCATATAAGATGACACAACGAAAATCAAGGAACCACACTGAGCGCTTTTTGTCCAACAGCCTGCTCACGCATTCTCTTCAAGCCGGTTTTCTGTTATGCTTACACTATACAGATCGAAGAAAGGAAAAGGGATATCGCGATGGCCGACAGACGAGGCATTTGCGATATACCAGGTAGGACACAGCATGAAAACAGGAAAGCGAAATCTCATCAGCGATGTGCCCGGCGTACGGGTCGGACACACCACCATCAGCAGTGAAGACATCCAGACCGGCGTCAGTGTGGTGATGCCATGTCTCGGCTCCATCTTCCGCAGCAAGCTGCCCGCGGCCTGCCATGTGATCAATGGCTTTGCCAAATCGACAGGCCTGCTGCAGATCGAAGAGCTGGGCACGCTGGAAAGCCCGATCGCCATGACCAACACATTGAGCGTAGGCACGGTGCAGCAGGCGCTGGTCAAATATATGTTGAAGGAACACCCGGAGATCGGCACGATAAGCGGGACGGTCAATGTCGTGGTCACCGAATGCAATGACGCTTACCTCAATGACATCCGCGCCTGCGCCATCACGGAGCAGGATGTGTGGCAGGCCATCGAAAATGCCAGCGAAGCATTCGAACTGGGTGCGGTCGGGGCAGGAAGAGGCATGAGCTGTTTTGAGATGAAAGGCGGGATCGGCTCTGCTTCCCGCATCGTGGAACTGGACAAACAGGCATTCACGCTCGGCGCGCTGGTGCTTGCCAACTTTGGCCAGAAAGCGGATTTTATCCATGACAGAGCAGATTTCTCCCAGGCCCAACGGCAAGGCCGTGAACAAGGCTCGATCATCATCGTGCTGGCGACGGACATCCCGATGGAATCTCGTCAGCTCAAGCGGCTGTGCCGGCGCATGCCTGCCGCGCTCGCCCGGACCGGAAGCTATTTGGGGAACGGCAGTGGCGATGTCGTCATCGCCTTTTCCACCGCAAACCCGATCCCGCACTTTTCCACACGAGCCTTCCGCACCATGAACGTCCTGCATGAAGATCACATGGATGAGGTGTTCCGGGCAGGGATCGAAGCCTGCGAAGAAGCCGTGCGCAGCGCGCTGGATCATGCGCAGACCGTCATCGGCAGACAAGGGCATATCCGCCGCTCATTGCAAGACACGCTGGCGCAGCGCAAATAGACACAAAGAGATCTGCAGGTGAGCCCCACGGATCTCTTTTCTCTTCATTCAGTTCAGCGAGCAGGGCAGACACTCCGGCAGCTTCTGCCAGCGTTTCTGAAAACGCGCCGGCACTGCCGACCGCCCTGGAATCGCCTGCCCCGAGCGTATTGACCGGTTCGCCCTGCGCAGCGGCACAGACGTATTCACGGCCGTCTTCCCCGATCAGCAAAGCGCCGGATGCGCCCATGGAAACCAGGACATTCTGCGCGCCCATCGCCTGCAGCTGCCAGGCATAAGGGAAAGCATCCTGGAGCGCATCGATCCGTACGCCGAACAGATCGCCCAGCTCGTGATGATTCGGTTTGATCAGGAACGGACGGTGCTTCAGCCCCCTGTTCAGCAGCTCTCCGGCGACATCCACGACGATCCGGATCGCTTTTCCCTGCACCCGCTTCATGATCCGCTCATGCAGATCGGCGGAAAGCGAAGCAGGGACACTGCCAGAGATCACCAGCATATCACCATCCTGCAGATGATCCAGGCACATGAACAGCCGATCCGGCTCACTATCGCGGATATGCTTGATCTGTGTCTCTTTCGCTGACTTCATCTTGATATCGATCCTGGAATCCCCGCCCCTGACATGAATAAGCTCCACGCGCAGCCGATCGGCTTCAGACGCGCTTCGATCTTTCGTCCGGTAAATCCGCCCACAAAGCCAAGCGCGGCATTCTCATGGTCAAGATAGGCAAGCACGATCGATACATTGATGCCCTTACGCCCGGAAGCCTTTGTTCAGACACCGCATGATCGATGGTCCCTTCAGCGAAGTCATCGACCCGGATGATGATCCAGCGATGGATCGACGGTCACCGTATAGATCATGCGGCTGACCCTGCCTGAGCTTCCTCGATCTCAAGCAGCTGGCGATAAAATGTCCTGGCATGGTCCTCAAACAGCGCATTGACCGTTCCGTCCGTTCCATGCAAGCTCAGCCATTCTCTCATCACCAGCCTGACCCCGCTGCCGCCGCGGAACGCGATCTTCTCCCAGCACGCGCAGCAGACACGGGCAAGCTCCTCGCCGTCTGTCTCAGAGAGCTCCTGATTGCCGCTCTGCACGAATACCGCGCAGACCAGTTCGAACGCGCTCAAAAAATCGCCGCGTTCCATCAATACTTCCATATGTATGCGTAAGATCCGCTTCATCGCCTCCACATAGCTCTCATGTGCGACGCCCTCTTGCGGGTCGACATAACGCATCATGATGCGGCGGATCTCTCTGCGTATGCCTTCCTTCCTGCGATGCTGCCGCCGTTCCTCATATTCGCTGAGCAGCTGATCCTTGAGCGCTTCATCCCGCTGAGCCAGCTCGATCACCAATTTGCGCAGAAATGCCTCAGGCAGCGCACCGACCGCCTGGGAAATGCCGTATGTTCCAGACGGCTCACGCTCATCCTCCGTCTCATCTTCTTCCTGATCCTCTATCTCAAAAAGGACAGCTGCCATATGTTTGCAGAAGCTGCCGTCATCCGCATAAAGACAATCGCAATACATCCCGCTGATCTCCCCATCGTTCAGCTCGATTTCCACATGATATTCCCTTGAACCGAGAACGACTGCTTCATAGCCGCATTCTGTCGTCTTCAGATCGCTCACGGCTCCGGACTCATAATGATCCAGTCCTTTTTCCAATGTCCCGGGCGGAAACCAGCCCTTCCAGCTGCTGTTCATGATCAACACATCCTCTCTGTATCCTCTTTTCAGCTTCATGATATCTCATCTGATCATCAGACATGATGTCAGGCACATGGAAGCGCGCTGCTGTCTGATCAGCGCTCCCTCACCTCGGCCATCACATCCCTGCCCGAAGATCGCTTTGCCTGCATACGGCATGTCTATATCTCTTTTCGCTCGATGAGCCCATCGCCGCTGCCGGGCAGACGCAGCACGCGTTCCGCACAGGTCACGCAAAAAGACGCTGTCCTTCTTTCGGCATGCGCGATGCAGCTGGATCTGCCATCTTCATGGTGAGTGCGTTCAGATCCGCTCCCATCGCTTTGCCACTCAGGATCAGCCGGTCAATGCACAGCTGTGCGGCTCCTCATCAATTCAAGCATACCAAAAGCGTATGTGCTTAACAACTGAAAAAACGCGTAATTTGCACGGGCAAAAATGACCCACACCATCATCTCATCTCTAAACAGCAAACACACGCCGCATCAGCTGCAGCGTGTGTTTTGTTTCATCTAATGGCAGGAATATCGTCCTGACCGTACGATCCTTTATGCTCTTCTGCGTCTGCGGATCACCAGCAGTACAGCGCCGGCTGTCAGGGAAGCCCCCATCAGCGACAGCATCGCCGTGTAATCCTTGTTCAGACCTGTGTCCGCATCATCGCTCTGTCCTGGTTCCTTTTCCGGTTCATCCGGCTGATCCGGCGTTTCGGTCTGTGCAGCGGTAATATCCATTACCTGATCCGCATAGGCGCCTTCTCCCAGGGTGAAGGTACGATCCTTGCTGTCGAGCACGCTGATCGAAGTGATCGGCGCAACATCCTCTGCAGCCTGATCTGCCTTGAAGGAGATCGTGATCGGATCGACATCATCGGCATCCTTATGTACTGTGATCACATTGCCATCTACCGTGTAGGCATCGCTGGCAACGACGCTCATCTTTTCGCTGTCGTAAGTGATCTGCACATCATATGCTTCGTTTTCCACACCAGCGAGGTTCTTCAGTTCAACGACTGCCTCAAAGGTCTCTCCTGCTTTCGCAGATTCCGGAAGAACGACTTCGATGCCAGATACCGGCGCATTGTAATCCAGTCCATATCCGACCGGATAAGCGATCTGCGTCGTATCCATGACATGATCGAAGATGACCGGAACATCTACAGGCAGTTCGCCCTCTGCTTCACGTCCACGGAAGATCACATCGATACCAGCTGGGATATTCGGTCCGAACGCGGCATCCGGACGAAGTGCCTCTGTCGGATCCATTCCCTTATTTCCATATACGGCAACAATTACCTTCGCATTCGGATAGTTGGCCACATCATACGGCTTGGAGGTGCTCATCACTACCGAATCTTTTCCTGCTTCGTTCGCATAATCGATCACTTCTGTCGGTACACGGGTGAGCCAGTGATCGCCCAACAGCTGCGCCGCGCTGCCCACCTCAGAGATCACGATGACATAATCAGAAGAATCGATCGCGCTCTTCAGATCATCGATGGTCGTGGCACTGTTGTAACGAATGCTTTCGTACTGTACGTTTTCCGGAAGAACACCTTCAGCGATCAAACGGCGCATGCCCAGTTCCATACCTGGCAGCTCATTGTCATAAGCGCCCAGCAACAATACTTTTTCATCTGCCTTTGGATTCAGCGGAAGCACCATGTCATCATTCTTGATCACGGTCACGGCATCCGCGGAAATTTCTCGCTCCAGATCGCGGTTGAGATCAGAGCCGACCTGCTCATTGGCGTTGGCCAGTTTTTCTTCCCATGTTCTCGTATCAGATGCGTAATCGAGGATGCCGCGCTTTTCTTTCAGCATCAGGATACGCTTGACTGAATCGTTGAGCATATCTTCAGTGATCGTGCCATCTTCCAGCGCAGCCTTGACATCAGCGATGATCTGATCCATCTTCGCCATATCTGCCTTGCTTCTGAGGATGGTCGGCATCAGGCAGATATCCACATCCGCCTGGATCGCCATGATGACTGCTTCAGATTCGCCAAAATTAGTAGAAATCGCATCCATGTTCATGGCGTCAGTAACGACTACACCATCAAAGCCCATGTCTTCACGGACGATGCCGGTGATGATATCATCTGACAGCGTGGCAGGCACATAAATCTCACTGCCATCCGCCTTGGAGGTCACAGTATCTGTTTCTACCTGCGGATACTGGATATGAGCCGTCATCAGCATGTCTACCCCATTATCCACCGCTGCCTGGAAAGGCACGAGCTCCAGTTCCTTCAGTTCTTCATAAGATTTGTTTACCATCGGCAAACCAGTATGAGAGTCAGTGGCCGTATCGCCATGACCCGGGAAGTGCTTAGCTGCAGTTGCGATATTGTACTCCTGCATGCCCTGCATCATCGGTACGCCCAGACGCGCTACCCGCTGCGGGTCACTGGAAATGGAACGCAGGCCGATGACCGGATTGTTCGGGTTATTGTTCGTATCAAATACCGGCGCAAAGTTGACATTGATGCCCAGTGCGCTCAGCTCACGGCCGATGATCTCACCGGCGAGACGTGCATCTTCTTCGCTGTTTGTCGCACCGATCGCCATATTGCCTGGCAATGCTGTACCGCTTCCCAGTCGATAGACGATTCCGCCTTCCTGGTCGATCGTGATCAGCAGCGGAATGTCGCCGTTGCCAGCTTCATTGGCAATGGCTGCATCCTGCAGGTCATTGGTCAGCTTCAATGTCTGTTCTGTTTCTTTGACATTCTCCGCAAAAAGGATCACGCCGCCGAAATCATACTTATCGATGATTTCTGCCACTTCGTCGTTGAGCACGGTCATGTCAGACTGCGCGTCTTCGCCCTCAGCCTGCCACTTACGGAAATCAGGCATGATCATCTGACCGATCTTCTGGTCGATCGTCATGCCGGCCAAGATCTCATCCACGCGGGATGTCGCCTCTGCATGCATGGCAGTCATGGACATCGGAATGCACATTGACAATGCCAGCGCGCCACAGAGCACACTCTTCATTCTCTTTTTCATGTTCTCATCCTTCACTTTCGAAATGAAAGCCCTTTCTAGATACAGGATATCATTTTCAAAGCGCAAATTCAATAATAAAAAACATAAACATATGTAAAAATAAACATTTTCGTCATATGGCCATCAAAAAGCCGTCATATTGCATTAGATTGACTGTCAAACGGATATCAATATCGACCCTTAACAAGAACAATAGATAATAAGTGGATAAATGGAAAAAAGCCACCCACACCATAAAAAAGGCGTTAATCCTTAATAAGAACAATAGATAATGAATTGACTTCCGGTCAGAAAAAGTAGATAGCTGGATTAAGAACGCGTTAATCCTTAATAAGAACAATAGATAATTTGGAATGAAGCTGCATGTAAGAGCTGATCTGCATGCGTTAATCCTTAATAAGAACGCTTTACCAACGATTTGGTGATTTACTGTTTTTCAAGCAATGAAACAAGCTTACAAAATCAATAAAATGTCATAAT
>UQPV01000059.1 GCA_900543035.1 uncultured Solobacterium sp. | reverse complement strand
TCTTTCAGCGCCTGCACCTTGCCCGGACGGAGTCCTTCTACATCGTTCAGGATGTTTTCGTTGATGAAGTCGATCGTCGCCTGTACGTCTGCTCTCAAGGCATCCGTGCTTTCATCTGTGTTCAGCGCCTGCATCGCTTCGCTCAGGTTAAGCAGAGCGCTGACAACTGCCGTTGCCGACGCGTTATCCGGATCATCGAGCAGTGCCTGCGCGGTTTCGATCGCACTGTTCAATGCTTCATCATCAGAACCAAGCGCATTGGCCTTATTGACCACGTTCTGCAATGCCTGGATCGCAGATGCGCTCGCCTTGACCTGCAAGGCATCCATCGCGGCATCTAATGCGCTCGCTGCCTGATCGATCTGTTCCTGGACAGCGTGATCATCAGCCATGATCGTCTCTGCAGCGCTCAATGCATCCTGCAAAGCGTTCCAGCTGTCTGTCGTATAGCCTTCATCTTCAATGGCCTTCGCTGCATCGATCACTTCATTCAGCGCAGTCTTGTCTGCAGATGCCAGCTTGCCCTTGACGCTCAGTTCGCTGACCAGATAACCATTGCGCTTTCCACTGCTGTCTTCCTGGATGTTGGTCGTACGCATCAAGACATAGCGTGCGCGCTGTGGTTCAAATTCATATGTGTCTTCCTGTTCGTTCGGCGCGGTCTCGGTCTTCTTTTCACCGATCTTCACCCACTCTTCCTGATCCATGCTGCAGTACAGTTCATATTGATACCAGATCGTCGAGCTGGCGAAAGACAAGCTGATTTCTGAAATCTCATAAGTATCTTCCAGATCGATGATGACCCAGCCTGGGGTGATCGTATCTTCATATGGTTTGCCCGTTGCGCTCAGTCTGCCGGAATCCCATCTTGTCGATGTGCTGCCATCGTTGACATTCTTGGAATTACCGCTTGGATCATTATGCGCGGTGGCCGGCTTATTCAGCGCGACATTGATCAGACCGCTCGTATCCATCTGGATCATCACGCCATACAGATTCCAATATGCGGTATTCATGGAATCCGCAGATGCTTCCTCTGCCGCCTGACGTGCTTCCTCAAGCGCTTCCTGGAATGATGTGATCAGATCATCCGGATTCGCGCTCACATTCATCTGCTCCGCCGTTTCGATCAGCCGCTGCAGCTGCTCGACGGTAGGCAGCATCTGGTTGCCATAGACACGGATCTCGCTGAGCGAGACATCACGGTCAGCAACAACACGCACATAGCGGGCATTGACGCTGAGATCATCCATGTGAACGATGCCGTTCTCCGCATCAACGGATAAAGTTCCCTGCACCTCATTCCACTCACTGCCGCCCTGACTGAATGACAGCGTATACTGTGCTTCAGGATCAGAGGTCACGATGCTGAGTCCCGTCAGATCAAATTCTGCCAGCAGATCGATCGTCACTGACTGATCGGCGGATACAGATACCTGCTGATCAGTTTCACCGTCCGTCAGCCAGGATGTCTTGCCTTCTGCGTCTCCATCGATGTCGGCCTCACGATCAAGGGCGATATTGCCGATGTCTGGATCAAGCTCTCCAGTGAACACACACTCATCCAGGACACGCTGAGCGATCGACAGCACCCCTTCAGGACTGTCTGCCGCATCACGAGTATAATCCTGATCGCCGATGACCCATTTCCAATACTTTTCGATATATCCTCTTGTATTCGATGGGACATCGATCGCTGTGCCGTCGATCAAGTTTTGTTCCACCTGATCCAGATACTCAGTCCAATTTGACTTGATCAGATCCAGGAACATGCCTTCATAAGTACGGAATCCATAATCCACCAGTGATCCGCCTGAGCTGCCCCAAGTGGTGATCAGAGATTTTGCGTTCATCTCAAATGTCGATTTGGAGAAATCATCATATTCTGCCGCACGATCCTGCGCCTTGCCGATCCACTCTCCGGCCAGCTGATTCTGTCTTGTCTTCTGTACCTCATTCAATACATCAAAGGCATTGAGGAATTCTTCCTTTGCCTGACGGAAAGCTTCAAGATCCTTAGCGTCACGGGCATCGATCACTTCATGATATTTCAGCACCGTATAGTTGCTGCAGATCTGGCGCATGATCTCGCTGAGGTCATACAGATAACCTTCGCTGCCGCTGAATCGGTCAAAATCTTCCAGCAATAAACGCAATGCGTTTTCCAGATCTTCTGCGTCATAGCCGATATCTTTCTTGCCGATGTTCTTCGGCACACCGCCAGTACGCAATCCAAACAATTCCGGAGTCAGACGGACACCTGAATCATAGTTAGCATTCTTGATCAGCTCCCATGCCTGTTCCGCATTGTCGCTCTGTCCGCCGTATCTTCTGATCAGATAATCGCTGATCCACTGATCCAGATCAAAGTCTTCATCGGCCCATGCCAGATCGAAGATCAGGTCATAGATCATCGGATTGTCGTAGGTCGCTTCTGAGATGATGCCGATGCCAGACAGATGTTCACTGTCTTTTCTGGCATCCATGATCTCGTCGACCATCGTCTCCAGCTCACCGTTCATGGTCGGATTGCCGCCAAAATTGCCCAGCAGACACCATGCCCAGCTCGTGCCCTGGAACTCATCTTCCTTATACTGCTCTTCACCACTGCTGGTGATCGGATATTTGATCAAGTCGACGATGAGCACATGATCTTCCCGGTTATCCCCCATGCCTTCCAGCAAAGCATCGGTCGGATTGCTCTGCCATCCTTGCACGGTCCAGACCGCATCAGAATCATAAGCCATCATTGATTCCAGCACCTCTGCAGAGATCTTGTCATCTGTCAGTCCAGAAGGCCGGATACCGCCTTCATGGAACGGATCGACCGCATAGTAATCCGTCGTGTCGCCATAGACGAACTCTTGTGCTTCATAGAAGAGCTGTGCAAACTGATCGTATTCTTCACTATCGGTCGCAATCATGTTCGGACGGGAGAATCCGTTCCAGTTTCCCTGGGAAATGATCTCGATGTCATTCTGATAGTAATCTTTGAAATTTGTCGGCACCATGCCAGCATAGCCCTGCAGCACGGTCTGCATGCCCAAGGAACGCTTCCAGCGCTGTGTGCTTCTGGCCAGTTCCACCCGGTCGATCACATAGTCATCCGGGATCGGTCCGCCAAACACTTCCATATTGTCCATGAACTGCCATGCGTAGTATCCTGGCCCGGTCAGCCAGTCTTTTGCGTCATCATAAGAATATCCGAAGTTCATCAGGAACTTGATCCATGTCGCTTCCTGACCAGCCAGATCCAATACGACATTCACGCCGTTGAGCGCCAGCCAGTCATTCTCGCGCTGCCATTCCTCTTCGCCAAAGAACGCAAATGTATAGCTCAAGGTACAGTAATTGAACGCGTAGCGCACCTGCATGTCTGTTTCTTTGCGCACGGTGCCGTTGATCGTTACGATCTCCTGAGGCATCGCATTCTGCATCGTCTCCTCGGAAATCTGCACATTGACATAATTCTTATAGTAGTAATTCAGCCCGGTCGTCAGGGAAAGACCTTCATTGCCTTTGATGTGGATCTTTCCATCCTGATCGCTCAGTTCAAAGTAATCGTTGTCACTTTCCGTATTCGGTGCGATCTCGAAAGTGAACCAGTCACGGTATTCTGCACCGATCGTGCGGTCGATGATGCCATACACGTTTTCAATGGTCTCGGCCTCAGTGATCGTATCGGCATACTCGGTATCATCAAAGGCCTGAATGCCCGTGATCTCTTCAAAGGTGCCTTCACGCAGCGCTTCGGTGTTCGTACCGCTCTTTTCTCCATGCACCTTGATCTCCGAGAGGTAAGTCGGCGATTCCCCATCGGTATATTCCGCGTAATAACGGATGATCCGATAGCTGCAATCGCCTTCTGGTGTGATCACATCGCCCGCAGCATCCTTGGCCTCGTCACTGCGCACTTGTGCGATCTCATCGAAATGCTCTCCATCATTGCTTCCATAAAGCGTATAGTATAATGTCTTCCCTTCCGGAAAGTTCATGATGATCTCACTGATGTCATAGGTATCTTTCAGATCGATATCGACATAGGAAGGATAGAACTTTCCGGACCAGCTGGTGGACAGATCGCCGTCATTGACCTTCTCAGCATCAGCGCTGGAAAGATTGCTGCGGACCGGACGCCGGTAAGCAACATTGTCCGGATCGGCCGGATCGATCAGCGTGATCAGCGCATCTTTTGCCTCTTCCAGCGCATGATACATGTCCCTGATCTCTCTGCTGTCTTGCGGATCAGCCGCTGCAAACTCTTTAGCTATGCTCAGCTGTTCATAAAAAGCACGCCAGCTGTCTTCTTCATACTGAGAGGAATCCAGCTGTTCACATTCCGCGATCAGCTGGTTCAACTGCTCCAGCGTGATGCCTTCATGAGAAGCGACGATGCTTGCCGCATAGATCCCGTTTTCATCCGCAGACGCATTGCCGCTGGAACGATCCTGGATCATCAGCGAGGTGTTCATGCTGTTGATGGCTGCCGTGAACACCGTGATCTCCTTGACTCCCTGGTCACTGAGCGCTTCCACCGTCTCCGTGATATCCATATGGATCTCTTTTTCGGCATCCGGCTTTGTTTCATACTCATCGCCCTGTTTGATGTCAAAGTCAAACAGCACTTGCTGAGAATCACGCGTGACATCCTCTGGTTTATTGTTCCATGTTACAGAAGTCTCGCTCCAGTCTGTATCCGTGGAATAATAGAAGCGGTAAGTCTGATCTCCGGTATTGTAATCCGCATTCTTGAAGATATGGAATACCAGTTCAAAATGATCGAGCTGCTTTTCTTCGATCTCCGCTGCATCCGGAATCGGAAATTTCATCAGCGTCATGATCTCATTCGAAGAACCGTTGTTATTCTTCGTGCTCAATGCCTTAAGATTCTTGCCGACATATTGCTCACCATGCGCCTTTGTGATGTTCTCATAGTTGTAGTTGCGGTTCGCATTGCCTCCGGCTCTGACATATGCATCCTCAATGACCTCATACTCCGTATCTGCACTGCCACTGTCGTCAGCCGCAAATACGATACCTGGTCCGCTGCTCAGTACTGTCGTCGTCAGCATGGCCGAAGCAAGCAGACCTCTCAATAATCTCTTCATCTCATCATCCTTTCTTTGTTTCCGCTTTCATTATAGCAAAAAAGGAATTGTAATATTTTGCTTTCGTTTTAAAGATTTTGTCCTTTTTCCCTGCATTTTCCTGAAGAAAAGCGAAGGCCCCGCTGCGCCTTCGCCTCTAGTGGATATTGTTCTGCCCATTCCCTTATGCAGAAAGCGCCGTTTGCCGATCAGTGTTCCTGTTGATAAGCGATGATCGCATCGAGGAATATCTGACCATACCGTTCTGCCTTAACTTCTCCGACACCGCTGACTTCCAGGAATTCCGCCATGCTGCAAGGCGCTTTATCCGCCATATCCATCAATGTGGCATTGGAGAAGACCACATAGGCAGGCACATTTTCCTGCCGGGCGATCGTCATGCGGACTGCTTTCAACGCGGCGAACAGGCCTGCGCTCTCCTCTGTTCCCGCCGCAAACGCTCTGCCTCGATGACGGCGTGCAGGCGCAGCTGTCCTGGATTCCAGACGGACCGGCATGAGGAGCTTTTTCTGCCCGCGCAGCAATGGCGATGCGGCAGGCGTCGGCTCAAGGACGGCATGCTGGGCATCGATCTGCAGATATCCTTCCAGCAAGAGGAAATCGATCCGTGCGCGCACCTGCCCCGCAGACAGCTTGTCCATCAATCCATAGGTGGATATGCGGTCCAGACCGAGACGCAGCACGTTTTGATCCTTGCTGCCGCGCAGCGTCTTGACCAGCAATGTCTTGCCCACGGCATAGCCCAGCTTTTCCCTGATGCGCAGCACGCAGGAAAGGATCATCTGCGCGTGGACCGTCACCTCCATCATTTGATGACTGCCCTTGCAGTTTCCGCAGTTTTCACAGGTCTCCTCATGCCGCTGGCCGAAATAATCCAGGATATAGCCTCTCAGACAGCGCGCCGTCTTGCAATAGCCGATCATCTCATCCAGCCGCTCTGCATCCCGCTTGCGGATCAGGTCCTGCTCAGCTTCTGAGAGTTCCTCATTCCCGCTGTGTTCGATCAAAAACCGGGCCGTCTGCACATCGCCGGGCGAAAACAACAGGATACATTCTGCAGGCGTGCCATCCCGGCCTGCTCTGCCGGCTTCCTGATAATACGCCTCCAGGCTCTTGGGCATGTTGTAGTGGATGACATAGCTGACATTGGACTTGTCGATGCCCATGCCAAACGCATTGGTGGCGACCATCACCTGTCTGCGGTCAAACTGAAAGTCATCCTGGTTTTCCTGCCGTTCCTCCTTGCTCAGACCGGCGTGGTAACGCGTGGCCGCGATCCCGCGCTGACAGAGCGTCTGACAGACCTTTTCCACGGCTGTGCGGGTCGCGCAGTAGATGATCCCGCTCCTGTCCTCACGCTCACTGATCAGCGCGAGCAGGGACGCCATCTTGTTTTTCGGATGCTGGACGTCAAAATACAAGTTGGGGCGGTCGAATCCGGTGATGCTGCAGATTGGATCTTTCAATTGAAGAAGCTCGATGATATCACGGCGGACTTCCGAAGTCGCCGTGGCAGTAAATGCCGCGACGACCGGACGGCGCGGCAGCAGCTCGATAAAATGTGAGATCTTTCGATAGCTCGGCCGGAAATCCTGTCCCCATTGCGAGATGCAGTGCGCTTCATCCACTGCCACCAGCGATATCGGCATGCTTTTTGTCAGCGTCACAAATCCTTCTGTCTCCAGCCGCTCCGGCGCGATGTACAAGATCCGATAAGCACCTTGCTGCGCCCGCTCATAGACCAGTTTCAGCTGTTCGCCAGATAAGGAACTATTGATGAATCCAGCGGCAGCACCGGCCCTTTTCAAAGCCGCAACCTGATCTTTCATCAGCGAGATCAAAGGAGAGACGACCAGCGTCATCCCTGGCATCATCAATGCGGGAACCTGATAACATACCGACTTTCCGCCGCCGGTCGGCATGACGCCCAGGACATCATGCCCGGATAAGATCGCGTCGATGAGCTGTTCCTGTCCTTGACGAAACCGAGAGTGACCAAAATGACGCTTCAAGACCATATATTTATCCATATGCCGCCTCCGCTTCTTTGTGCCGCATGATCGCCGCACATTGTCTAAACCATAATATGACACGCTTAAGTCAAAAAAGCAAATGCTTTTGAGCCTCACCACCTTTTCTGTCATTTACTCTGTTCTCTTGCGACAATATGCCATGGTCATCATCATGCCTGCGATGAGCAACTTGCCAAGCAGCTCTTAGGCATTCAAAAACTCTGCTGGTGTCATCATTGCTCGATTTTTCAAACCATACGCTAAGAAAATCTTATCGCCAATCTGCTTTTCGCTTTGATGGCTGTCCGCAAAATAAGACGATCATTGGCATCTCTGATGTGTGTTTCGACATATCTTTCTCTGTCAGAACAGGAATGACCCGATCTCCGTTTGATACGCTAAGCACATCACGGACATCCTTCAGGATCATGATTTGCCCTTTTGCCATGACTTTGGCATTGTAAAAGCGAAGGCACGCGCTGTGTCTTCGCTTTTGTGTTGTTCAACAGTTTCAGCTTCTCTTTCTGCGGTATGCGATCGCTGCCGCTGCGCCCGCAGCTGCCAGCAGCGCAAGCATCATGCCGGTCTGCGTCGCTACCGCAGTATTCGTCGATCCTGCAGTTGTGCCGCTATTGCCATTGTCTGGCGTCGTCACGCTTGCCGGTTCCAGGGCGTCGATAGCATTCTGGATATCTTCGACTGCCGCGTTGACCGTTTCCTGGCTGACTTCTTCATCGCCAAACAGCAGCTTGCTCTGCGCGATCGTCTGATTCAATGCCAATACGGATGCACGGCTGTAACCGCTCAGATCGAGGCTGTTCGCATACGCGATGATCTCTTCCAGTGCGCTCACATCCGCCTTTGTACGTGCTGTCAGTCTTGCTTCACGCAAGGTCTTCGTTGCGGCATCGATTTCTTCCTGGGTCGCTGCGCTCAATGCTGCCTTAGCTGCGTCGACCTTCTCCTGCAGTCCTTCTACCGTAGAAGGCACATAATCATCGATGTTGGCCAGGATCGCTTCTGCCAGTTCGATCTCATGTTCGAGCGCGGAAGTGTCCAGCGTGATCGTTTCCAGACCTGCGATCGCGCTTGCCAGGTCAGTGATGGCCTGTGTCACTTCAGAAGTCGTCGCGTTGTCATTTGCCGCTGCGCTCTTCGCTGCCGTGATCGCTGCCTGCAGCGCGCGATAGGTCAGATCTGTGTAGCCATCTGCGCTGATTGCTTCTGCAGATTCGATCAACGCATTCAGTTCTGCCTTGGATACGATCAGCCACAGCTCCTGAGCTTTTTCGCTCAAGGTCCTGATCGCAGTTCTGATCTCATCCGCTGTCGCATCCTCATTCATATAAACCTGATATGCCTCTGCGACTGCTGTCTTCAGCTCTGTGACCTTGGCCGGGCGGACATTGTCCACATTGGTCAGAACATAAGCGTTGATATAATCGATCGTTGCTTTCAGATCTTCTCTGAGCTTATCGCTGGAACCTCCCGTATTGAGGTCTGCCATTGCTTCGCTCAGGTTGAGCAGTGCGCTGACAACTGCAGTAGAAGTGGCGTTCTCAGCATCTGCCAACAGTGCCTGTGCGGTTTCGATCGCTGCCTGCAGAACAGCATCGTCAGAACCAAGCGCAACAGCCTTTTCGACCATCGCCTGCAGTGCCTGCAGCGCTGCTTCGCTTGCCGGTTCTTCTTCGCTCGCGCTTCCCGCTACTTCCCTTGCCAGGGCGTTCGTTGCCTCAAGCGCTCTTTCCGTTTCACTGTGTACGAGCATCCGCTGCTCTTCATTTGCCGGTACCCGGCTGCCATAGCTTGTCGTTCCTGACGGTCTGGACAGGTTTTCTACTACTGACCTCAGTTCTTCCTTCTGCTCTTCGCTCACGTCTTCGCTCTCCAGCAGGTACTTCGCCTTGGCCACGTCTCTGACGCCCTGCTTGAACAGCTCATAGCGTGGTGTGCTGTAGAAGCCTACTGTCTCGCTCATGTCTGCTTCTTCTCTTTCCAGCGGATAGAAGAACCAGCCGTCTCCCGGTTCCCAATAACGATACGTGATATCGCCGTGCATGTCATAAACGAAGTTATCCCATGCCCATCTCATGTAGCCATCGGTGCCCAGCGTCATCGTATACCATACGTCCCAGTAGTTGTCACCCGGGTCGCTGATCGTAAAGTTGCTCGGGTAATCCCCTGTGCAGGTGTAGAACGTCGTGTTCAGTCCCAATTCTCTGCGGTGTTCGCTGAGTTCCTTCATCTGCTCTACGTTCGACGCATTGCCCAGGTTGATCGAAATGTCATCGATGCGGTCGGTAAAATCATAATATTCTGGTGCCGCATAATTCAGTGCCGAAGAGATCTTGAAGTGGTTTCCTTCTTCATCCGTTACGCTCTCGATCATTTCCACTGCCGGCTCCAGCTCGCTCAGTCCGCGCTCATCCATCGAGATGTAGGTGATCTCGAACCAGCCCTTCTCCTTGGAATGCTGGATGAAATCTTCCAGGAACGGTTCCCACATTGCCTTCCAGGAGTCGCTGCCCGGTGAATGTGATTCTCTTACGGTCTCTCCGCTTGCTTCATCATAATATGCGATCTGGTTGTTCCACGGCACGATGCTGTAGCACTTGATCTGTCCGATGCCGTTTTCCGGATCCAGCACGCCGCACTCGATCATGAACTCGATCCATGCGTCATACCAGGTGTAATCAAATTCCCAGCTGCCGTCTGCCTTCTTCGTCCACTTCACCATTGACGGATCGCTGTAGTAGGACTGGTGGTTCCATGCTTCTTCCACGATATTGGCTACCGCGTCATGGCCGCCCATCTCCACATATTCTTCCATCGATGCTCTCATCAGGTTGAAGTGCTCTTCTGTGAAGTAGAAGTCTTCTGCCAGGTCATAGGAGATACCGCCCGTCGGCTCTGAGCCGAGCCCCAGATAATAGTTCGCTACGGAGAACGGGTGCTGCCAGATCTGGATGTCTGTCGCGCCTGCTTCCGGCTGCACCAGATCGATCACTTCGATCGTATAGCGCAGCACGAACGGCTCGCTCAGCTCATCCGCGCTCACCGTGATCGTTCCGGTGTAAGTGCCTGCCTGTGTTTCTTCCGGCACATTGATCTTGATCCAGGCAAACTGCACATCGTTGGCTGCGATGTCCTTCGCTCCGCCCTTGTGGATCATGTCCGGGAATTCCTTCACCGGCGCGCTGGAGTTACCGCGGCCGATGTTGGCGTCGATCTCCTTGAGCCACTTGATGTCGAAGTTGTCCGCGGACAGCACTGCACCCTGTTCGTTGGTGAAATCAGAAGCAGTGACCTGTACGTTGGTGACGTCGCGTCCCATCGTGGCAACGACGACCTTGGAGTTGAGCTGATCTCCTCTCCATGCGGTGCCTTCATATGTCGGATCGCTTCCGACTGCCAGTTCATCATAGTCTTCTGCGATGTCGAGCAGCTTTTCATTGCCGACATACGCGTTCATGACAGCCAATGATGGATCGACGGTGATCGTCGCCTGCGCATAGACGCTTTCATCTGCGGCTGCCATCGCGGTGATGATGACCGTTTCCTTGGTCTCCACTTCCGCTGCGGTGAGCACGCCATCCTCTACAGATACGACAGCGTCGTTGCTGCTGGTCCAGATGATGTCATCATTTGTCGCTACCCAAGGTTCAACAGAAGCGTTGAGCGTCGTGCTTCCGCCTGGGATCATCGTGACCTCGCTGCGATCCAGCGTGATGCTCGTCGGCGCCATTTCTTCATGATAGACGCGGATCATATCGATCTGCATGGCCTTAGTTGCCGTATCGCCAGGGGTCTTCTCCACTCTGAGCGTATGCTCTGCATTGTCCAGCCCCTCTGCCTTGAACAGCAGCTGCTGATGCTGCGTGTTGCCAGATTCGAGGTTGGCTTCGCCTGTACCGGCGAATTCATCATCGATATATACATCAAAATCCGCATGCGCGGTGTTCTTGCTGGCATAGATCTCGATGCCGGTACCGATGAACTTCATCGTATAATACTGTCCTTCTGATCCTTCGCCGCTGGTGCTGTAATGATCCGTTCCATTCAGGAACAGATTGGAATATCCAGACTCGGCATTCCACTCTGCCGCAGGCTCATACTGGATCTTGAACAGCTCGCCTGATGAAGTGCTCGTGGCATCATCGACATCGCTGTAGCCCGGGAATTCCGGTTCTTCTGGTTCGCTCACCTCTCCGCCGTACACCTTCGCGTAAGTAATGCTAATGCCCTGCGCATTGACTGCCGCCTCATTCGACTGATCCAATACGGTGAGCAATGCCGTATGTGCCGTATTCTCCAGCTCTATGCCAGCATCCTCGCTGGAATAAAGCAACTGATTGCCATCGGTACGAGAAGGTCCGTATCCATCACATTCCACAGCTTCTCCGCCATCGATGGAAACAGTAAACATCAGATGGTTTGGTGCTTTTATGCCATAGATCTCCAGCACATTTCCTTCAAAGCTGATTTCCAGCGTCGCTCCAGGCGTGTTGCTCCAGTGCTCACTGGCTGCCGGATCGCTGCCATCGGCAGATCCCCATCCGCCGTGATTGGCATCTCCTTCTGAATAAACGAAACGCTCATCTGTATCGTCGATGATTACAGGCTCACCTTCAGCCGCATATACACCCTGGATGGATACCATCGTCAGCGCGCAGCACACTGCCAGCAGGCCTTTCATAATTCTCTTGATCATCCTTTTTCTCCTGGTATATTGTAAAAGACTCATCTAGCGGTCACTACAATATACCTTTTCCTTTCTATCAACCTCTTATAACC
>UQPV01000058.1 GCA_900543035.1 uncultured Solobacterium sp. | reverse complement strand
CAATGATTAGTTAGATGAGTCTTTGAATTCGTATCGCGCACCAGGATTTGTGGTTTAAGTGCTGTGGTTCATCTCTTTTCTTTATTTCTGTCCGCTTATGGTTTGTCGTTTTTTCAGCTCATCCCTCCTTTGTCTTCAGTGCTCCTATGCAGGGTGATCCATGCCGCCTGCTTCTTTGCCTTTTTGATATGATCTCAGGCAGAAGATCTCCCCCTGCGGCCGTTTCACGCTTACTTTCGCTGACTCCTCCTTTCCAGTTTGTTTTCACCAGAATCCATCGTTATCTCCAGCGAAATACAAAACTTTCCATCATCATCTTAACACAAACTCGATGGTAATATTTTGCATTATGTTGTATTATTTTGTCATTTTGAAGCGATTACATAATCTCATTCTTTCTGAACGCTCTGCGCATAGAAGGCAGTTGCGCAGATGTCGATCTGCGTTGCTTGCCACACCGCAGCGTTCATGCTATGGTTGGCTTGCCCGAACAAATAAAGGAGTGTTGCACATCATGTTCAGCGAAAATCTAAAGACCCTCAGAAAACAAAAGGGATTCTCACAAGAAGAATTGGCCGGCAGGCTTCATGTCGTCAGACAGACGATCTCCAAATGGGAGAAGAACCTCTCCGTTCCGGATGCGGATACGCTGATCCGGCTGGCTGAAATACTGGAAGTCTCCGTCAGCGAATTGCTGGGGACAAACATAGCAAAAGAAAACACGGCCGGCAATGTGGCAGAACAGCTATCCAGGATCAATGAGCAGCTTGCGATCAGAAACCGCCGTTCGCGCCGGATCTGGAAAGCGATCGTCATCCTGCTTGCATCGATCATCCTGATCAATCTTTTGATCATGATCTTGTTCAGCGTTCCAGATCTTGACAGCGCCGGGACGAATCTGCCGACAGTTACGGATGAAACGACGATCACAGGCGAATAAGATTCAGGGAGAACCTCATTTGTGCGATCTCCCTTTTTCTGTCTTAAACTCAACGCTGTCCTGTACTGGCAAACAGTCTGAAATCAAACAAAAAGACCTCTTCACCCTTTGGAATAAAAAGATCTTGATCGATTCGACAAAATGATTATTTTTTGCATCTCCATATAAACAAAGCGCCTGCGGATGTCCGAACCATGCCCGAGATCTGCGCAAACGGAATCGCTGCCGCTGGGCGGCTCTTCATTCAGGATGGTCCGGCGTGTTCGGCAGTTCTTGAAAAAAGATGGCATATAGCGATCAGAAAGCAGGACAAACCAATTTTCTCCTCTCCGCCTGCCGGATCCCTCCAAATCCAGCATGACCGATCTCCCATATGGCCGCCATTTTTGTTACTCTATCCAAAGCGCGATGACCGGGTCTTTCTTTGCGGCTTTCTTGGCTGGAAGCAGTCCGCTTCGCTTTTGGAGCAGGTCTGGATCAACCTGATCGATAACGCGATCAAGCATTCGCCTGCTGACAGCAGCATCCATATTGCGATAATCGAAATACTGATACGGTAGCGTCGGTCACGTCTTTCGTATAGAGATAACCATTTTCTCTGACCAGTTTTTTCAACGAATTTAAATCGATCATGACATCACTCCCTCCTCTCGTTATCATTTGACACCATCTTAACATATGGTATCAAGTTTGCACATATTCTTGATGGCTTGATTATGGCCGATCGGACGGATTTAAAACAATCAGATCTGTATGGACGATCTTCCCCGTGATATTACAGAAATCTTAAAAGAAAGCGCACACCGGATGAATAAATGCGTAGTTGTCATCACTCGTTCAGCTGAATTCACAAAATTTTGCCAGACCAAAGGGATAAAGGGCAAGAATCTGCTAACCTTCACCGGCTGCCAGGCTTCACTTCCTTATTCAGTCAATACAGATATTTGGTCAGGAATAATGAAGATATCTTCTCAATGGTTGTCAGAAAAGGTATAATGAGGAAAAGACCAATGGGAATCTACGAAAAGGAGATGATATGATGGACAGCAAAAGGATAAAGGAAATCATGTTTTCGCTAGGTGCAGATCTGTGTGGCATAGCAAGCATAGACAGGTTTGACGATGCACCGAAAGGCTATCATCCTTTAGATGTGCTTCCGACATGCAGGTCGGTAATTTCTTTTGGATGCAGATTCCCAGTAGGAATACTTAACTGCAAGTCGGATATTCCCTATACGAGGATAAGAAATTCTATTACGCCAAAAATGGATGCGATAGCTCTGGATTTTTGTATTGAAATGGAAAAAAATCAGATAGTATGCGTCCCTATTCCTACAAATGAAAACCAATGGGATAATAAGACCGGCAGATGGCGGTCTATCGTTTCGCAAAAGCATATAGCTCAAGCGGCGGGATTGGGGACGATCGGACGGCATTCTTTGTTGATCACGCCAGAATTTGGAAGCATGGTCTGGTTAGGTGCAGTATTATGCGAACAGGAACTTGAGCCGGATAAACTGAAAGAACCTCTTTGTAATCATTGCAACTTATGTGTTGATATCTGCCCGGTGAACGCTTTAGAAGATCCAGAAATCAAGCAGCGATCCTGTTGGGATTTTGCATTTGGAGATGATGAAGAAGAGCAGGTTTGGAAAATAACCTGTCATAGATGCAGAGATATTTGTCCTTATAACCTAGGCAGTCAAAATTCGATCTTGAGGGAAAGCGATAAAGTCTAAAAGTGAAAAACGGGAATCCAACAGCCTGCCGGCTGCCGGATCCTTTTTTCTTTTCTCCCTGCACTTGCCATTCTTCTCTGAAACACTGACAATCCCTGTCGGGATGGAGATTTCTTTCAAGATCACCAAGAATATTTTTTCACCGCATAACTTTTCGTAAAGTGATTGACTTAAAATTTTTATTCATTTACTCTTTACCTAGAGTTACCGGTAGCTCTTTATATGACGATAAGGAGCGTGTAAAAATGTATCATTCCCATTTCAGAGGAACACACGGTGAGATCGGCTTTCGGTGGGGTCCTCTACTGTTAAGACACAAAAGCATCATTTTGGATAACATCCCTTTTGAAATAACACAAGAGCGGATCGATTTTGCTTTATCGTGCATTCCGATCGTTCAAAAATATTTTCCAGATATCCTTGATGAGATTCAGGGCATAGTAGAGGGTCAAAAGTGCGACGTTCAACTGCTTCAAGCTATTCTATTCAGCATATATGCGATGCCCCCAGCCTGTCATTGCTCGTGTTTTGCGATCAAAAATGATCATCGGATCATGTTAGGAAGAAACAGCGATTTCTTGACCGATATGGAAAAGCTCAATCTAAATGTCATTTATAGATTTGATGCGGATTCTTATTCTTTTACGGGCAACACGACTGCTTTCATCGAAATGGAAGATGGCGTTAATGAACATGGCTTGGCTGTGGGATCGACCTCTGTTTATCCGTGTGACAGGGTCGCTGGATTCAATGCAGGTCTGCTACTCAGATACTTTCTTGAAAAATGCAAAAATATACAGGATGTGATCTCATGCTTGGACTTTTTGCCGATTTCATCTGCGCAGACATTTACTTTAGCTGATGCTGACGGCCATATTGCGGTCATAGAATGTAATGCAAAGCGCACAGAAATCATCCATTCGATAAATGAGGAAATCCCTTATGTCTGTGCAACCAACATTTTCCATCATCCCGCTATGCTGATCTATAATAACCCTAAAATTGATGACTGGTTCGCTGAAAGACGTTATCAGACCATGCTCAATGCTTTTCGTGACCAAAGCACGCGGAAAGATGTGGAATTTTCAAAGAAGCTATTATCTGGCGGTCATGGATTTTTATGTCAATATGATAGAGCGGCCGGAAAAGATACGGTTTGGTCCGTTGTCTATGATCTATCGCAAGGCAGAATTTATAGAAGCGAAGGAAATCCACAGCGGAATGCATATAAAGAAGATAGACGTTTTCCATTTAATCGATCAATTTAACGGTTTTCTCTGTTTTTCCAATTTTCTTCTGTCGTCAAAGGGATATCGCATGAAAAGCAAGTATCCGATCCAATATCAATTTGATTTCTTTGTCAAAAAATACTGACCTAAGATGTCAGGTCCTATTGCACAGAAACGGCAAGACGCTCCGCCAAGATGACGAGGGTTTCGAATAGCTGCTTTTTGTTCAGCAGGCAATTTTGGTTTTTTCCCTATAGAAAAGATCCCACCTCCATAGAAACACGTTTGTTGATTTCGTGTATCTATTTCAGTGGGATCATAGATCAGACAAACTGATTATTTTTTACGTCTCAGTGCAAATAATGCGCCTGCGGAAGTCAGGAGCATGCCTGAGATCTGTGCAAACGGGATCGCTGCCGCTGTGTCTGCGTCATCGACATTTTGTCCGGCATTCCCTTCGCTCGTCTCTGTCAGACCCTGCAAAGCGTCCAGCACGTTTGCATAAGCGCTTTCGATTGCTGAAGATGAAGCCTGCTCATCCTGTAAGACATCTTGCGCCTGTGCGAGCGCGTCCTGCAGATCTTTTGCGGCATCATCGGCATACCCGGACAGATCAAGCTGGCTAAGATCTTCGCTCAGCCGCTGCAGTTCCATGTGATCTCTGGTGTCTCCAGCATCCTGCATCGCTTTTTCCATCTGTACATAAGCCTGGATCATCGCCTTTTCCTCTGTTGCCTGCGCAGCCTTGGTCATCGCTTCATCCAATGCCGCATATGCGGTATCGCTCATCGATTCACACTCCAGCATCCGCTGTGCGCGCAACATGGCTCGATCCAGCGTCCACTCTACACCGGTCTGCTCAGCAGCGCCGTCATTCATCAACGCATCCATCAGCCAGATGCTCTCTTTGAGCTGTTCTTCGTCTCCCTCATCAAGCAGTTTTTCTGCTCTTTGGCTCTCTGCCTGCAGCTGCGTCCAACGGGAATCGCTGTAGTCTGTCTTTTCTTGCTGCTGGGCATCCCAGATCACTCCGGCCAGCGGATCTGTATCGACGCTGCTATCCAGCGTGCCGTTGCGGCTCTGATTGAACATCCAGTCGATCAGATCATCCAGATTGTTCAAGCCGTCTCCATCATCATCCAGCTTCGGGCTGTATGCAGAGTTCCAGGATGGATGGGCCTCTGCGCTGTATTCGGTATAAGTCACGTTGCCATATTTGCGCATAGCGTCATACATGATGCGTGAAGAGGTGACATTGATCGTATCATCCACTGCGCCATGATACATCCGGATCGGCACATCGATGGCGTTCATCAGCTGATCTGGGTCGCCTACGCCGCAAATCGGCACAGCCGCTGCAAACAGATCTGAATCATCGCGGGAAATCAGATCCCAGACCGTACATCCGCCCATGGAGATGCCGCTGACATAAGCGCGGTCCACATCGGCATTCGTTTCTTTCTGTGTGGCCTTGATCAGTTCCACGACCGCATTCAGATTGGCTGTGCGCGGAGTCTCAGAGATATCCCAGGTCGGAATGTTCCACTGCGACCATTTATCTTCGCCCTGGATGCCGACCCACTGATCCTTGAAATAATCAGTTTCCCCTTCGGGATTGGTCGCATTCGGTGTCTGCGGCACCAGGATAACCGCCTGATGTTCCGGATCGTCGCGCAGCTGCAGCAGACGGAATACGATCGCGTTATGGTAACGCACGGCGATATTATTATCTCCTCCACCGTCTGAATATCCATGCATATACACGAACACCGGAAGATTCTCGATCGGCTTGCCCTGTTCATCCTTAGGGATATACGCCCAGTAATTGATGGAATATCCTGTAGAATCAGTGAATGTCAGATGTTCCATCCCCGTTTCCTCGATCATGGCAGTTGCGCCTTCATCCTCATCCTGCGCACTGCCAAACCCAAAGGTATACGGGCGCAGGATATCCGACGGGGATTCCTGCTCGATCACTTTTGCCTGCAAAGGCATCACGCCCAGGCACAGTCCCGCACAAAGTGCAGACATCCATAGCTTTTTCATGCTTTTCTTGTTCATCATCTCACTCCTTCTTAAAACTTAGACCTATTCACACTTCGGAAATGTATCCGCTTACACAAAGCATTATACTCGCTCGTTCAAAAGAACGTCAATATAGAAATGAAGACATATCACAGATATCATCGTATCATGATTCGGCCGATCATCGTGAACAGAACTGCATACACCAGGATGATGGATCTCACTGTCTCAATAGAAAAGCGAAGGCATGCATTTCTGTGTCTTCGCTCTTTGTCATTCAGCTGATCGATCAGCTTCTCTTTCTGCGGTATGCCATTACTGCCGCTGCGCCTGCAGCTGCCATCAAGGCAGCCATCATGCCCATCGTGCTTGCTGCCGCAGTGTTCGTCGAATCGGCAGTCGTGCTGCCTGCAGTCTCACTGACCGGCTCCAGCGCATCGATAGCGTTCTGGATCTCAGTGACTGCAGCGTCTACCTTATCCTGAGATACTTCCGGATCGCTGAGCAGCAGCTTGTTCTGCGCGATTGCCTGATTCAGCGCTGCGACCAACGCACGGCTGTAGCCGCTCAGATCAAGGCTGTTCGCATAGGCGATCAGCTCTTCCAGTGCGCTCACATCGGCCTTCGTTCTCGCGTTCAGGCGCGCTTCACGCAGTGCCTGCGTTGCCGCGTCAACGGCATCCTGTGCCGCGTTCACATCATCATAGACCTGCTGTGCAGAAGCCAGCTTATCTGCTAAGCCTTCTACGCTGCTCGGTACGTAGTTATCGATGTTCGCGAGCATCTCGTTCACGAGCTCGATCTCGTATGCGAGGGCGCTCTTGTCTACGCCTGCTTCTTCGACCAGTCCCGCGATCGCATTGCTCAGGTTCGTGATGGCTTCGGTGACTTCTGCCGTTGTGGTATCATCATTGTTAGCCACTGCCTGTGCAGCTTCGATCGCTGCCTGCAGGGCTTCCAGACTATCCGTCGTGTAGTCGCCGTCGAGATAGCCGTTTGCGGCTTCGATCAGTGCTTCCAGTTCAGCCTTCGTCACGATCTCCCACAGCTCCTGGGCTGCCTTGCTCATCGCTTTGTTCGCTGCCTTCAGCTCATCGACAGTTGCATCCGGGTTATTGACCAGTGTCTGTGCAGCCTGGACTGCGTCTTTCAGCGCCTGGACCTTGCCCGGACGGAGTCCTTCTACATCGTTCAGGATATTCTCGTTAATGAAGTCGATCGTTGCCTGAACATCTGCTCTCAAGGCATCCGTGCTTTCATCCGTATTCAGCGCCTGCATCGCTTCGCTCAGATCGAGCAGTGCAGTGACAACTTCGGTTGCGGTCGGCGTTTCCTTGGCCAGTACGGCCTGTGCGTTGGTGATCGCTTCGTTCAGCGCTGCATCATCAGAGCCCAGTGCGACGGCCTTGTCGACCATGTTCTGCAATGCGGCGATCGCTGCTTCGCTGGCTGTTTCGTCATCAGTCGAAACCTGTGCGATCTCAGCGACTTCATCTGCGCTCAGCGCGCGGGTATAGAAACGGACATCATCCAGAGATCCGTTCAGATATCCGGTGATCGAGCTTCCGCTGCTTGCGCCTAATCGATACATCGGTCCATCGATCGTCGCATCCAGGTGATCCTGCTCTTCGCCATTGACATAAAGGGTAGTGCCTTCACTGTTTGATACAAAGGTCAGATGCACCCATTCGCCCTTCGGTGCGCTGTAATCAAAGGTATGGTCCGCTACGCCTGCTTCCGTGATGCCGACCTTGCCTGTCTTGTTCCACTGATCCAGCTTGATCTCGCTTTCGCTGCTGGACACGAGCACCGCGTTCGTTCCTACCGTATCGCCGGCCTTGACCCACATGCCGATCGTCCAGTCGCCGATCGCATCGCGGTAGCCCAGATCGACATAGCCTTCGCCGCTGAACTGCAGCGCGCTGCCTTCCTGGCCTTCGCCCCAGCCTACGTTCGTCAGCGTTCCACTGTTCTGTCCGCTCTCATCGGTGATGGTCTCGCCTTCGCCTTCGTTCATCGTCCAGTATGCTTCTTCGCCGAATCCATACGGATCTTCCATCATCTCTGCGATCTCTTCTTCGCTCAGCACGCTGTTGTAGATCTGCAGATCATCCGCGGATCCCTTCATGTAGCCCATGTCGGCCAGTCCGCTTGCGGAGTTCGCGCCGATCCGGCTTGCCGGTCCGTTCATCACGACATCCAAGTGTCCGCTGTATTCACCGTTCACATACAGGTTCACGCCTTCGCTGTTGCCGGTGAAGGTCAGGTGTACCCATTCGCCTTCCGGCAGCTCATAGTCGAACGCTGCGTCTACTTCACCGTATTTCGTCACGCCGACCTTCTTCGTATCCTTGTATTGTTCGATCTTCAGCTCTCCCTGGGTTCCGGAGATCAATGCCGCATTGTTTCCTTCTGCCGCTTCGCGGTTTACCCACATGCCGATCGTCCATTCATCCTGCACGTCCGGTGCGCCGATATCGATGTATCCGCTCGTGCCGTCCAGATGCAGGGCCGTGCCATACTTTCCTTCTGTCCAGCTGACTCCGCCGTTCATCGTTCCGCTGTACGGTCCGCTTGCTGCGTCGATCGTCGTTCCGCTTCCTTCATCCATCGGCATGCGGAAATTTACCGGGTTGTACCAGATCATGGAATCACGCTTATAGCCGATTCCCTGCAGCTCAAGGCGCGCATCATGCGTTGCCAGTCTCGTCTTGTATTCATCCCAGCTGCGATCTTCTTTCGCTGTCCAGCCGATCTCGGCATGGCCCAGCACGCGCGGGTAGATCATATAATCCAGTGCTTCATCCGTCGCGATCGTCTCGGTGAACAGGCAGGTCTCCACACCGACGATCTGATCCTTTGATCCATAGTCGGTCGGATCCCAGTTGTAGGAATCATCTACCGGGTTGTGCGTTGCCCATTCCAGTCCGTACGGGCAGTCGCTGTCATACTTCATATCCATGTATGCGTGATCCGCCGGGCTGACGACATAGTTGATGCCTTCTTCAAACTTGGCGTTGCCGGTGGACCAGAACTGCGTCACTGTGCCTTCCGGATCTTCCACGGCCGTATCATAGTTCTGCCAGCCGATCGGCGTCTTGCCATATTTCTTGGCGATCTCGGTCACCCGATTCATGAAGTATACATAGTCATCATGGCTCGTGACATGCGCTTCATCGCCGCCGATATGGATATACTTTGACGGAGAGATCTCGGATACCTGACGGAATACCTCATCGATGAACTCATAGGTCTTCTCATTGCGGCACTCCATTGAATTGAAGCCGACATCCCATCCCTCATACGGACGGGTGTTGTCATAGCCGTTTGCCGGCGGTCTGCCATCTTCCGTAGAGTTCAGGAAGCTCAGCGAGACGAGCGCTGCCCAGGCATGGCTCGGCATATCAAATTCAGGAACGATCTGAATATAACGCTCATTGGCATAAGCAACGATCTCCTTGAACTCTTCCTGCGTATACTGTCCGGCTCTGATGCCGTTGGTGTTGCAGGAAGTCTGCGCGCCGATCGTGCGCAGCTTATCGAGGCTTTCGCCATACATCTCGCCCTTGATCTCCAGACGCCAGCCCTGATCATCGCTCATGTGCATATGCAGGGTGTTGATCTTATACTGAGAGAGCATATCGAGCTGACGCTTTACCTGATCGACAGTGAAGAAGTGACGGGTCACGTCGAGCATCATGCTGCGGAAGCCATATTCCGGCTCATCTGCGATCTGTGCGCATGGAATCGTCCATGCGGTGCCGCTGACTAATTCTTCACTTTCGATGTCTGCTGGAAGCATCTGTCTCAATGTCTGTACGCCATAGAATATTCCGACCGGTGCGCCAGCTTCGATGATGACCTGATCCGTAGTGACATCGATCGCATATGCCTGCTCGGCATATCCGCCATCCGGATTCAGACGAAGGGTGATATCGCCATTCTCCGGTTCTGTTTTTTCGACTACCGGCAGTTCATAGCCAGTAGATACGCGGAACACTTCAGCGATGTATTCGCCGGTGTTCGTCAGTTCTGCCGCTGCGTCATCGTCTTCAGCGATCACAGCGATCTCCGCACCAGCACCCAGCGTAAATGTTCCCTCATTCATAGTATATTCGCTTGGTTTAGGGATGACATTCAGCGTGGAAGAGGCTTCTGCGGTCTCTACATCTGTCTGCGCCTGCACAGGCTGTGCTATCGGGGCAAACGCTGTTACCGTCATGCACAGCGCCGTCAAGCAGGCCAACAGTTTCTGCTTCTTCATTTCTCTGCTCCTTTCTTCGGTCACATCCTTTGATCGAAACGAACACCGCATGCTCACCGCATCATCCTCCATCATTCACATTCAGATGAGGGCTTGTCCTGCGCCGTCAGTCCCGAAAAAAATGCGGATATATCACCTGACCTCCTTTCCATTATCCGCATATATGTAACCACTTACATCTTAAGTATACTCACCTCATTTGTATCGCTCAATATCAAAAATGCGGAATATCATTGACCAAGCTTTTTACACCCGAACTGTCAGTGACTATATTTTTTTCATCTTGTTTCCAGCATACAAAAGGTAGAAATGATCCCGCCGTGCCTGCGGTACTGACGATGGTCCATGACGGAATGAATTCAGGCATGCTATTCTTCATACTCTTTCCGCAGTTGCCCCGATCCTGGCAGGCATAGGTCTTTGACACCGTACCAGTGGGCATGTCTGCTTTCCGTTACAAGAGGACAAGGGACAAGCTGCCATTCAGATGAACAGCAACAAGTAAAATAATCGGCTTCATACAATGATCTTCTTTCGTGAATTTGTCATTAAATATTCGTGCAAAATATTGTATTCTTCGTGCAAATGGCATAAACTAAAAGTAACAACAGAAAGGGGTTGATGACATGGCAGGAAAAACCACAAACATCAGCATCCGCATGGACGCAAATCTGAAGGCACAGGCCGACGCCCTGTTTGCGGAACTCGGCATGAATTTATCCACGGCGTTCAATATCTTCGTGCGCCAGTCACTTCGTGAGGGCGGCATTCCCTTTGAAGTGAAGCTGGAACAGCCCAACAAGGAAACGATCGCTGCCATGCTGGAAGCGGAAAGGATTGCAAAAGACCCGTCTGTAAAGGGCTACACTGATCTTGACGAGTTGTTTGCCGACCTGAAAAAATGAGGAAAACAAAGTACATCGTCAAGTACACGACCGGCTTTAAGAAAGACTACAAACGGGCAATCAAGCGCGGCCTGAAGATCGAATTGCTGGAGCAGGTCGTAGCGTTTCTGGCGATGGGCGAACCATTGCCGGAGAAGAACCGCGATCACGATCTGTACGGCGATTGGGCAGGCCATCGGGAATGCCACATTCTCCCGGACTGGCTGCTCATTTACCGCATAGAAGATGATGTGCTGGTTCTGACGCTGGCCCGCACCGGGTCGCATAGCGACTTGTTCGGCAAATAAACTGTTTGATGCCGTATGGGAAAACCTGTACGGCTTTTTTGTGTTAAAGGTCACCAAGATAACGTTTCCTTTACCGTTCTGGCTTCGATCACGGATCTTATCCTGTTGCGGGCCAGTTGCTCGGCTGCCTTGCGGAGCCGTTAAACGAATTTCAATTCCTCAGCATGACCTTCTTGTTAATGATATCCACCTGCTTCTGGGTAATCAACAGGTCAATCTTACGTTGTCATTCCATTGGAGGGATGAGTTTCTCGCCGCTGTCCTTCAGTTCTAAAAAGAACAGAGACATCTCTGCCTCTGTTCAATTTACTGTAAATGATCAGATCCGCTTTCTGCGAATGATCACTGTTGCTGCACCGGCAGCTGCAAGCAGCGCAAGCATCATACCGCCCTGCGATGCTGCCGCAGTGTTCGTCGTATCTGTCGTATCCGTACCAGCAGTTGTACTGTCGGTGCTGACCTCAACCAGGTTGTCTACAGAAGCCTGCAATGTCTCGACCATGTCGTTGACTTCTTCCTGCGTTACTTCTGCATTTGCCAGCATCGCTTTGGCGCGTGCCACATTCTGGATCACTGGCTGCGCGCTTACGCTCGTGTATGCGCTCAGCTCAAGGCTGTTCACGTAAGCAACCAGCTCTTCCAGAGCGCTGACATCCGCCTTCGTCCTTGCGTTCAGTCTTGCTATTCTTCATACTCTTTCCGCAGTTGCCGCAACCCTGGCAAGCTTGACTCTTTAGCTCACGACCATTGGTCACATCTGTCGATTCCGGCTGCAAGAGGACAAGGAAAAAGTCAAAATTCAGGTGGATGGTCACAAGACAGTGAGCAGCAGTTGTAGTCTCTTCTTCCTTATTTTTTGAATTTAAAGGCGCTGAAGTGAAAAAGTAAACGCAACTCTAATAAGGCAAAAAATGATCGTTGCACTTACTCATACAGAATCTGTGATT
>UQPV01000057.1 GCA_900543035.1 uncultured Solobacterium sp. | reverse complement strand
GACTGAGCGCGAGAACGAAGGCAGACACCAGCGCCCTGGAGGCACTGATCGCCGAAGTGAACGCGATGGATCTGAGCAAATATACCGACGCAAGCGTCAGCGGTCTTCGCACGGCATTGTTCCAGGCGCAGCAGATCATCGCGGATGAAGAAGCTGCGCAGCAAGATGTCGATGACGCGCTGAAGATGCTGGATGCGGCAGTCAGCGCGCTGAGCGAAAAAGCCAGCACGCAGGCTGGCGGACAGGGCGATACCGGTGTGCGCAGCGGCATGACCGCCATGGCAGGACTGATGCTGCTGAGCGCAGGCATGGTGATCTTTCCGCAGATCAGAAAGAGCAGGCATCTTCACCGATAAGCGATCGAACGGTTGAATGTTGAGCGTTCTGCCCGCGCTGATCCAGGTGTGATCAGCTGCTGGCAGCAAGGGGCTGTGCATCAGGAGGCACGGCCCCTTTTATACGTGCCCTGCATGAAAAAAGACAGGTTCATCTCGGTCTGCTGTGTCTGATGGACACAGGCCGATCAGGATGAGCCTGTCTTTTTGGCTGCGGATGGACGCTCGCTGACCAGAAAGCGCAGCGGCGTGCGCTGAAACAGCTTTCTCCATCCCGTGTGATAGGTGATGACATAGAGGATCAGCGTCAGCGCGATGCCGGCAGCCGCATCGATGATGGAATGCTGCTTCAGGAACATGGTGGACAGGATGATGCCCACAGAGATCAGCGAGACCCCGCCTTTGGCCAGCAGCGGATGGCGGAATTCGCGATGCTTCAGGACGACCATCATGATGGCCAGCGTGCTGGCGACATGGATGGACGGGCAGACGTTGGTGGGATCATCCACGGTCTGGATCATGCGCACCATCCAGGCAAAGAGATTGTCTGAAGCGATCTCCACGCGCAGGTCAAGGCCGTTCGGCGCGATGACATAGATCAGCAGCGAGATGCTCATGCCCGTGAACATCAGGAAACATAGGTCGATGAAGGCATCCTTATCCTTGAGCAGGAAATACAACAAGGACAGGAACATGAGCGGGAACCACATCAGATAGAAGATGATGAAGTATTCGCAGAATGGGATCATGTCATCGATCGGGCTGTAGATGATGAATTTCGGATCAGAGAACTGTTCCAGCAGGATGAAACAGATCAGATAAGGAATATAATAAGTGACCCACAGGCTATAGGGGTGCGCTTTTATCCAAGACAGCAGATTTCGCATGCTGCAGCATCCTCCTTTCGATCAAAACGATGGATATTTTACCACATTGCGGGAAGCTGTGCATGGCAAAATGATCCTTCAGGCTGAAGTGTGTGCCTGGCGCATGGCGCGGGTGAGCATGCCGATGAGGAAGCCGGCCAGGGCAAAGGGGATCCAGCCGAATCCCTGAGCGGCCAGCGGGATCAGGTCGCTGAGCGTTGCGGTCAGCTGATCCAGATGCAGCGTCTGCAGCAGGGGAGCGGGCAGCGCGCGCAGGAAGTCGAGGGCGGCAGCGATGGCCGTCAGGGAGATCGTCCAGCGCAGCACATGCGGATCATCCTGGAACAGCTTGCCGCATAGCGTGAGCAGGATCAGCGCGATGGCCAGCGGATAGAGGAACATGAGCACCGGCATGGAGCAGGCGACGATAGCGTTGAGACCGAGGTTGGCGATCAAAAAGGAAAGCAGGCAGAACCCGCAGGCCCATACGCGGTAGCTTGGTCCGTTCGGGAACATCTTCACAAACGTCTGTGCGCAGCTGGTGATCAGCCCGACTGCCGTCTTCAGGCAGGCGAGCGTGACCGTGATCGCCAAGATGATGGCGCCGCCGCTGCCGAAATAATGATCGGCGATCTGGGCCAGCGCCTCTCCGCCGTTGGCCGCAGTCTCGAACAAGCCGCGGCTCTGCGCGCCGATCATGGTGACCAGCACATAGATGAGCGCCATCAGCAGGGAACTGAACAGCCCGGCCTTTATGGTGCTTTTGGCGACTTCTCCTGGTTCCTCGACCCCCAGTGAACGGATCGCGTTGACGACGATGATGCCGAAGGCCAAGCCGGCCAGCGCGTCCATCGTATTATACCCTTCCAGCAGCCCGGTGGAAAACGCCGCTGACGCATAAGCGCCTGAAGGCGCGATCTGTGCGATCTGGCCCATCGGCGCGCTCAGCGCGCGGATGACGAGGATGGCAAGGAAACAGAGAAACAGCGGGTTCAGGACCTTGCCGATCCAGGTCAGGATCTCACCGGGGCGCAAAGAGAAGAATAAGACAGCGGCGAAAAAGAGCAGGGAGAAGACGGCGAGCACGACGGTCTGGTCCGCCGTGGGGAACAAGCTCTCGATGCCGACGGTAAAGGAGACCGTGGCACAGCGGGGAATGGCGAAGAACGGCCCGATGGTCAGATAGAGCGCGCAGGTGAAGAAGATGCCGTATCGCCTTCCTACCCGGCTGCTCAGGGCAAGCAGGCCGCTTTCCCGGCTGACGCCCAGCGCGGCGACGCCCAGCAGCGGCAGGCCGACACCGGTGAACAAGAAACCGACAGCGGCAGGCCACATATGCGATCCTGCCATCTGTCCCATGGAAACGGGGAAGATCAGGTTGCCGGCGCCGAAGAACAAGCCGAACAGCATGCTGGCGACGACAATGATCTCCCGAAAAGTCAGTTTTTTCATCATGATGATCCTCATCTCTTTCTGTCAGACGACCATTATTTTATACGATTCCTGGGGACATGGCAAATCCTGCCAGCCTGTTCTTTTATTGATAACTGGATCCGCAGGCAAAAAGATCTATGTCATCATGATGAATCATCACCGTTTTTCCTTCTTTTGGCGGCGATCAGCGATGTGCGTCAGGATGGGAATGAAGTGTACCTGCGATATGAAGGAGGAGAACAAGCCAAGATCAGTGTGCTGAATGATTCCGTGCTTCGTTTTGACATGGAACCGGACGGACAGTTCCGGGAACATCCGGCGCCGAGAGATGAGAGCCAAACCACGACCATCGTGGCTAAGAGCCAGGATGAGTATGAGGAGGAATACCAGCCGTCTCTTACGCTGAGCGAAGGAGAAGACATCATCGTGGAGACCGACGAGATGCAGCTGATCATCGATCCGGAAACCGCCATGATGAAGATGGTGAACAAGGAGAGCGGGGAAACGGTGCTCGAAGATCGTGAACCGCTGAAATACAATGATACGGAGACCGTACAGACCTTGAAGAGCGACGCTTCTGAATATTACTTCGGCGGCGGACAGCAGAACGGCTATTTCTCTCATAAGGGAAGAAAGGTCGCTGTGGAAAATAAGAGCACCTGGGTAGACGGCGGCGTCTCTTCACCGGACCCGTTCTATTTTTCAAGCAAAGGATATGGTGTCGTCCGTCATACGTTCGCGCAGGGCGAATACGATTTCCGCGACGAGGAGACCATCGTGCTGTCGCATGATGAGAAGCGCTTTGACGCGTTCTATTTCGTAGAGGATTCCTCGAAGGATATCCTGAGCGATTATGTCGAATTGACCGGACAGCCTGCGCTGATGCCGAAATATGGCTTCTATCAGGGAAATGCCAACTGCTACAACAAGCCGGATGAAGGCATCACGCTGACGACGACCGGCGTGGAAGTGGCCAAGTCTTATGGGGAGCATGATATGCCGATCGGCTGGTTCCTGCCCAATGACGGTTATGGATGCGGCTATGGCGGCATCGACAACCTGAAGGCATTCGTGGAAGCGGTGAAGCCTTATCATTTCGTGACCGGTCTGTGGACCGAAAATGATCTGGACAAGCTGGCGCAGGAAGTTTCCGAAGCTGGTACGCGCATGATCAAGACCGATGTGCGCTGGGCCGGCGAAGGCTGCTCCTTCGGTCTGAACGCTGTCCGGCAGGCCTATGAAGGCATCGCCCAGAATTCAGACTGGCGTCCGTTTGTCGTTACCCTGGATGGCTGGGCAGGCACACAGCGATATGCAGGCACCTGGACCGGCGATCAGACAGGCGGAAACTTTGAATATATCCGTTTCCACATCCCGACATATCTTGCGCTGGCCTGAGCGGACAGCCGAATGTCGGTTCTGATATGGATGGCATCTATGGCGGCTCTGCCGTTGTTTCTACCCGCGATTATCAATGGAAGTCATTTACACCAATTATGATCAACATGAGCGGATGGTCTGATAAGGATAAGACGCCGTGGGTATGGGGCGAACCATATGAATCGATCAACCGCATGTATCTGAAGCTGAAGGCACAGATGCTGCCATATTATTATTCATATGCGCGTGAATCTTATGACACCGGCGTGCCGATGGTGCGCGCCCTGATGCTGGAATACCCGGAAGAAGAGTTCACGATGGGCAATCAGACGCAGTATGAGTATCTTTGGGGCGAGAACCTGCTGGTCGCTCCGGTCTATGATGAGGCTGAAAATAACGCTGAGGTGCGCAACAAGATCTATCTGCCGGGCGGAGAAGATCAGGTGTGGATCGATTACTTCACCGGAGAACAGTATACCGGCGGCAAGGTCGTCAACAGCATCGACGCGCCGCTGTGGAAGCTGCCGCTGTTCGTCAAGAGCGGCGCCATCATCCCGATGACCGTGGAAAATAATTCGGTCCAGGAACTGACCGGTGAAGAACCGCGTATCTTTGATGTATATCCGGATGGGGATTCTTCCTTTACTTTGTATGATGATGGGTATTCTCAGGCATATCAGAATGGTGAAGGAAGCTTCACCGAGATCACTTCACATGAGCAGGATGGCACGGCTGACATCACCGTAGGCAAGATGAGCGGAAGCTTTGAAGGCATGAAGAGCGAGCGGGAGACGCAGTTTATCGTGCATACATATGCGAAGCCGCAAAGCGTGCAGGCCACAGTTGGCGGCATTGAGGCAGAGCTGCAGGAAGCGGCAGATCGGGAAGCGTTTGAGGCCGCAGAAGGCAATGCTTACTATTATGATGAAGCGCCGCGCAACAGCGCATATTATGATGGCGCAGGCAATGGTGCGCCGCGTCTGTATGTGAAGATCGCGGCAACGGATATTACAGCTAATGAAGTGAAGCTGCATGTGGAAGGCATCGTCAATCGTGTGGAACAGGAGATCGTGGACGATGCGCTGCCGATGGCAGCAACAGCGCCGCAGATCGCGGAGACATCTTCCAGCGCGATCACATTATCCTTTGATGTACCGGAAGGCATGCAGGCTGATCTGGAGATCGATGGCATGCTGTATGAGAATGTCACATCTCCGTTTATCCATGATTCGCTGAATCCGGATGAGGAGCACACCTATCGCCTGCGTTACACGAATACGCTGGGCAGCGGGGAGTTCAGCGAGCAAGTCAGCGCCAAGACCGATCTGGATCCGTATCGCAATGTGATCAGCGGAGCGGTGGCAACGGCTAATTCTTATGAGGATATCCCAGGCGACAGTTATCCGCCGCAGAACCTGGTAGATGGTGATCTGGCCAGCCAGTGGTATTCCAACTGGGATGATCAGAAGTATTACACAGAACCTAAGATCATCGATATCGATCTGCAGATGGCGTATCAGCTGGATAAGCTGGAATACATCAATGATGGCACGAGTCAGATCCTGGATCATGAGATCCTCATCAGCAAGGACGGCGTGCATTATGAGCAGGTCGATGCCAGCGTATGGGAAAAGCAGTATCAGAATGATTATGAGTTTGACGGACGCATCGCCCGTTATGTGCGCATCATCTCACATGATCAGCGCTTCAACAGCGGCAATGAGATCCGCATCTATAAGGTGGATGGCACAGACGGCTTCTCTGAGGCAGACTGCAATGGCGACCGCATCTTGAACCACGATGATCTGACGTTCCTGATGAATTACATGGGCGTGGATCAGAACAACCAGCGCCTGTGGAATCAGGTCAAGGAAGCAGACTTCAGCTGCAACGGCATCATCGATGCCTATGACCTGATGTTCGTCGCTTCCCGTCTGGACGGCGGCGTGCGCGATCCGCAGGACGAAGTGAGCGGCATGATCTCCTTCACGGCTGACAAGACATCGGTGAAGAAAGGCGATACTGTGACGATCAGCGTAAATACGCATGATTTCGTCAATGTCTATGCACTGAACTTCGAGCTTCTGCTGGATGCTGAAAAGCTGAGCTCTGCGGTATGCCCGGACAATGTCTGCACGGCAGATTCTCCGTTTACCGCGGGTGAGTTCACCGAAGGCATGCTCGATTATTCCAAATCCGGCGAGACGCAGATCGAAGGCAAGGATCACGTCCGCTTCTATGGCGCATTCTCCTTTGTCGGCGACAATGGCCCGCTGCAGGGAGACGGCGTGATCGCAACGATCGAACTGACCGCGCTGCAGGACATCGAAGAGATCGACATGATCCTCAACGATGTGCAGGTCATCAGCAGCGGCGGGACCATCGCTGACGCTTCCTGGAAAGATGACGGCGGTGAGGAAGGCCCGGGCACAGACCCTGGAGAAGGGGAAAAGCCGGGCGAAGGCGAGGACACACCGAAGCCAGGCGACGATGGAGATACCGGCGTGAACACGCAGCAGGGCATGATGCTCGCACTGTTCGCGGCAGCCGGTGCATCCGCAGTGATCGCATACCGACGCAGACAGCGCCAGTAACCAAGAGAGAGTTCTGAACATCGATTCAGGACTCTTTTTTCTTTGCGCATGCATTACATTCTTCGGGTTCTGTGCTATAGTGAAGCTGAATGTGACAGTGAATGGGGAAATGCATGATGGGACGATATACGGAATATCTGGAAGGAAGAGCGGATGCCATCCGCGTGGAAGATGAGAATTACGCAGAAGAGCTGCTGGCGATCGCGCAGACGTTCCGCAGCCTGGATGAAGCGCTGAGCGGCTTCATCCGCGCGCATGGCTATGAAGGGCAGGAGGATCCGGCTGAAAAGAGCGCTTTTGTCCGCACAAGGTTTGAAGAGGCGCAGATCCCTGTGCCCCGCGGCATCAAAAAGTGGTTTGCCTATGGGCATCATACGATCAGCCGTCCGCATGCGGTGCAGCTCTGCTTTGCCTTTCATCTCAGCCTGGCGGAAAGCGAGGACTTTTTCCGCAGGGTCTGCCTGCAGCGCCCGCTGGACTGCCACGACATGGAAGAAGCCGTTTGTTATTTTGCGCTGCGTCATGCGCTGAGCTATGCGCAGACCCAGGAGATGATCCGCGCGCTGCCGGATGTGCAGCGCACCTGTGTGGACCTGCAGGGCGATGTGCTGTACACGAAGACCATCGTCAGCGAGATCGAACGGATCACGGACGCCGGACAGCTGATGGACTTTCTGCGCGGAAACGCAGATCAGTTCGCTTATCATAACGCGACGGCCTATCGTTACATCCAGAGCCTGTGGGAAGTCATCAGCGCAGATGAGGGACTGGCCCGCCGCGAAGCCAGATATCTGTATGGCTGGAAAGGCGAGCGCGACGCGAAGGGGCGTAGCCTGCTGGAGATCATGGAAAACCGCAAGCGCACGGTATGGGACATCTATCTGCAGATCCTCGGCCTGCTGGAATATGACTATGATCAAAAGAAACGGCGTTATGAGCCGCTGTTTGCGTTTGAGGCAGACCGCAGCATCCAGGAAGTGCTCAAGGACAACCGCCTGCTTCATCCGTTAGCCGTGGATAAGTTCCCGGACCGCCAGGGGCTGGAGGCCATCCTGCAAGGCAGGCGCAAGCACGACGAGGTGGTGCGCAAGACGCTGATCCTGCTGGTCTTCTATCAGTTCTGGGTGAATGATGCGCTGCAAAAAGGCTATGCGGAATACCATGCCGATGAACAGGCAGAAGCCCGCTTCCACTGCATCGCTGACCGCTTTCTGAGCGATGCCGGCTACCCGACGCTGTATGCCGGCAATCCCTTTGACTGGATCTTCCTGTATTCTGCCCATGATGACTCCCCGCTGGAGGCGCTGCGCTTTTTCATGCGCGAGCTGTATCTGGTCAAGAAGGATGAACTGGAGCCGAAGGTGTGACATCATGCGCAAAACCAGAAATCACCGGCTCTGCGATATAATCATCCGCAGGCAGAGGATGTGAGAATATGGATACGAGAACGGCGCTGAAGGCGGGAAGCGTCCTTGCGTTTTCCGGTTCTGAGAGCGGCTTGTTTCGCTGCAGCATCGAACGGGAGCTGGCCAGGGGAGCCATGAGCATCGTCTATGATGCTTCTTATCTGAACAATGCCGGTGTGCGCAAGGCGATCCGGCTCAAGGAATGTTATCCCTTCAGGCTGCAGATCATGCGGATGGATGATGGGACGCTGGTGGCAGACGACAAGGAGCAGGAAGACTTTCAGGCATGCCAGCGCCGCTTCCGCGCCGCCTTCGATCTGGGCAATGCGCTGTTCGATACCAGCGGGCTGACCAACTGTACGACGAACATGCTCGATATTTATGCGGCCAACCAGACGCTGTATGTCGTCAGCGCCTATCAGGAGGGAATGACGCTGGAGAGCCTGGAGCCGCTTACGCTGAAGGAATGCCTGACGCTGGTGCGCAGCACAGCAGAAGTCATCCGCCGCATCCATGATCATGGCTGGCTGTATCTGGACATCAAGCCGGAAAATATCTTCGTGCTGGAAGGGACGCACGAGATCGTCCAGCTCTTTGATTTTGACTCGCTGGTGCCGATGGACATCGCCAGCCGAAGCGGGGCTGAGGAAGACTACCGGATCTCGCATACCCGCGGGTTTTCCGCCGTAGAGCAGCAGCGCGGCGACATCCGCCGGCTTGGCCGGCACAGCGATGTCTATGGCATCGGCGCTTTGTTGTTTTATCTGTTGTTTGGCCGCACGCCAGGCGCGATGGACAGCCTGCCGGATGCGGTCTATGACTTTGAGCGCTCCCGTTTTGGCTCCCGGGCTTATCAGGACAGGCTGTTCTTTCTGATGAGCGATTTCTTTCATCATACGCTGGCGGACTATCCGCTGGATCGCTATCCAGACATGCGGCAGGTGAGCGAACGGCTTGCGGAGATGATCAAGCTGGCAGACAGCACGGCCATGTTCCTGTATGAGACGCCGCTGTATGCGCCGGCGCTGCTGCTGGGAAGAGCGCATGAGCTGGAACAGTTGGAGGCGTGGCTCGCTGATGCGCAAAGTCCGTGCCTGATCGTCAGCGGGATGGGCGGCATCGGCAAGAGCACGCTGGTGCGCGGCTTCGTCTGCCGTCATCATGAAGACACGGTGGTCTGGGTCCATTACCGCCATTCGCTCATGCGCACCATCTGTGACGACACCCAGCTGAAGGTCAATACGCTGGCGCAGGATGAGCATGAGAAAGAAGAAGATTATTATGTCCGCAAGCTGAACATCCTTCGTTCGCTGATCCATGGCAGACGCTGCATCCTGGTCATCGACGACTGTGTGCGGGAAGAAGACTGGGATCTGCGCCAGCTGCTTTCGGTCGGCTGGAAGGTCATCCTGATCACCCGCTCCATGGATCTTGCGGATGCGTATGCGCAGCTGCGGGTAGGGCCGATCAAGGATCAGGCCGACCTGCATGCGCTGTTCGCAGCCTATCTTCGCGAACCTCCCACGGCTCAGCAGGAAACGGATATCGATCAGATCGTCACGCTCGTTCACGGGCATACGCTGGCGCTTGAACTGACGGCGCGTCAGATCGCTGCCAGCCACCTCTCTCTGGAACAGGCGGCTGAGCGTATCCGCAGCCGCGGCATCTTTGCGCTGGGCAAGGAAAAGCTGCACCACGTCCGGGATCATCATACGCTCAGCGAAAGCGCGGAAGAGATCATCAGCGAGCTGTTCGATTTGGCAAGGCTGGATGAGCAAAGCATGGTCATCCTGAGCGTGCGGGCATGGTTCGATCTCAGGCAGATCGATATCCACCAGTTCGTGCAGCTGCTCGGCCTCTCCTCGCTCGATCGGATCAACGCGCTGGAATCGCAGGGCTGGCTGAGCTGCGATGCGGATGCGCTGATGATCCACCCGCTGATCGCACAGATCGTCAAAAAACAGCCGATATCCGCAGCGATGCGAGATGCGGCGCTCTCCGTCATGCGCACGCTGCATGGGCAGATGCGAAAGGAGGTCGATGCGGTGCGCCGGGAAGGCCTGCCTGCCGGACGCGGAGAGTCTGCGCTTCTGACCTTGAGCGAGGCGTTTTTGCGCGGCTGCGCCCAGGAGAAGACGCTGTGGGACAGCGATATGTGCAGGCATCTGCGGCTCGTGTGCGCTGCGCATATCCCCAGAGAGCGGGAGGAGGACATCCTGCGCTATGCCTTGCCGCTCGTGGACGCCCATGAGGGATTGTCGGCAGAAGAGCTGCTTCAGCTGTGCAGCATGTGCGCGGAGATCGATGAGGAACGCCGCGAATTTGAGCAGGCGGCCCAGGTGATCCGCAAGCTTCGACAGCCTTTGCTCGCGCAGCGTGACCATCATCTGTATGCGCAGTATTGTTTCATCATTTCTGGCTATCTCGATCAGCTCTTGGATGGGCACTATCTGCCAAGGGATGAGCAAGACCGGAAGCTGCTCAAGCGCATGAATGAGGCAGATGATCAGGCTATCCGCCATATGCGGAAATCGCGCCGCAAGGAAAGCAGGACGCTGCTGTGTGCGTATTTGCAAGCCAGAGCGGCCGTGCTCATCCGCAGCGAGCCGCATCGAAAGCTGCGGATCAGGAAGCTGCTCAAAGAGATGAGCGCGATCTTGGATGAAGGGGATCAGGAGCCGTGGCTGCATGCGGCCTGCGCGCTGACTTTGGCATGGTATCACACCTATGTGGACGAAGACCTTGAACGGACGCTTTCCTGCCTGAAGAAAGCATGGCAGGCAGAACAGAAGGTCTGCAGCAATGATCTTGACCTGATCGATGATGTGCTTCGTCCAAGCGCCAACATCCTGCTGGAATGGGATGAGATCGATGCCTGCGTCCAATTGCTTCAGGACGGCATCCAACGCTGTGAACGGCATCCCGGCGTAGTGCCTTACCTGCGTAAGAAGCTGGAGCTGTATGGCTATCTGCTCGATGTCTGCCAGCTGAGCGAAGATCAGTGCGGTGCGGCCCGGATCAGTGCGATCATCCAGCGGGAACGACAGAAGCTGGAGAAGGAAAAGACAGCAGGATAACGGATCGCGGACGGTGATCCGAGATGATGCCATCGATGCCATGTCATGTTATAATGAGGGTGAAAAACGAGGTGAGGCAGATGAAGAAGAGGATACCGCTCGGCTTGCAGAGCTATGACAAGCTGAAGACAGGGAATTATTATGTCGTGGATAAGTCATTGATGATCCAGGACTTTTTGTCGCGGGGCAATGAGGTGACGCTGATCACGAGACCGCGCAGGTTCGGCAAGACATTGAACATGTCGATGATGGCATCGTTTTTTGACATCACGAAGGATTCCCGAGAGCTGTTCAAGGATACTGCGATCATGAAGAGCGAGCATGCCTCGGCGATGAATCAGTATCCGACCATCTTTCTTTCATTTGCCAATGCAAAGGGAAGCAAACGAACGATCGTGCAGACCATTCAACAGGTCCTTCTGGAACTGTATCAGAAACACCAGCAGGTGTTTGCGGATCTGGATGAATATGAGCAGCCGATCTTGCGGCAGATCAAAGCCAGTTTGTTTGCATTGGACAAACAGGATCTCGATGGATTGGAAGGCGCGCTCTCCTTTCTGATGGCAAGGTTGGAAAAGCATCATGGCAGGAAGGTCATGGTGTTCATCGATGAGTATGATACGCCGTTCATCGAAGCACATGTGAATGGGTTTTACGATGAGGTCCGCAGCGGCCTGTCCTCTTTGCTGCATAATGCGCTGAAGGCATCGACGAGCCTGCAGCATGCGATGCTCACCGGCATCCAGCGTGTGGCGAAGGAGAACATCTTCAGCGATCTGAACAATCTGGTGGTCTGCACGGTAAAGGATAAGCGCTATGCGCAGTACTTTGGCTTTACCGAAGAAGAGACGAAGACGATGCTGGAATATTATGGACTGGAGCTGAACGAAGAAGTCAAGGCGATGTATAACGGGTATCGTTTTGGCGATGAAGAGATCTACAACCCATGGTCAGTGCTGAACTATGCCAGCCGCAGGGCATTGGAGCCTTACTGGGTCAACACGAGCAGCAACAAGATGATCCGCAAAGCGATGGAAGGGCGGGACCTGACATTTGCACGGGGATATGAGAAGCTGATCGAAACAGGCAGGCTGGAAACGCTGGTGCGGATGGAGACGAGCTTCTTTGAAGTCAGCAGCACGGACAGCTTATGGGGACTGTTCGTGAATGCAGGCTATCTGACGATCGAACGGGTCATCTCCCATCTGGATGGTTTGTATGTCCTGCGGATCCCCGATCAGGAAGTGCAGCGAGAATTCCAGGAATTGACGGCATGTTATCTGAATGTGGAGGATACGCAGCTGGGGAAGCTGTTCATCGCCTTAAAGTGGAACAGGAAAGAGGAATTCATCGACAATTACTGCGATATGCTGCTGACCCTGCCAAGCTACCATGACCTGAAGGATGAGAACAGCTATCATGTGCTGTTTCTGGGGATGTGCGCATGGCTGAGCAA
>UQPV01000056.1 GCA_900543035.1 uncultured Solobacterium sp. | reverse complement strand
TCAACTGATAAAATTTTTTGATATTTTTTACTACTTGTTTTTAAGTCGGCCTTTTTTACGCATTTTTATTCACACTTCTCTCTTCTGTCACCTGGCTCCTGCCCGCATTCAAAAAATGACATTTTTTCACACAAGCTATTGCCATGAAGCCCGTCCTATGCTAATATATATGAGCAATCAGCGCTGCCTGAATAGCTCAGTAGGTAGAGCATCCGGCTGTTAACCGGCAGGTCACAAGTTCGAGTCTTGTTTCAGGCGCCATCTGATCTTTACACCGGAGTTCCGGTGTTTTTTTTGGCCGTCACGGCATGGGCATCACGCCCAGCCATGGCGGCCTGTTTTCATTCATCCAGCAATGCTGCGCCGGCGCTGGCCCCGATACGGTCTGCGCCCGCTTCGATCATGCGGTCCATGTCCTTTGCCGTGCGGATGCCGCCGGACGCCTTGACCTGGCATCGGCCATCAAGCGTTTCTTTCATCAGCCGCACCGCCTCCACGCTCGCGCCACCCGTGGAAAAGCCGGTCGAGGTCTTGACGAAGGCCGCGCCGGCATCTGCACAGATCATGCAGGCACGCGCGATTTCTTCCCTGCTCAGCAGACAGGTCTCCAGGATCACCTTGACCGGATGGCCCGCGCAAGCCTGCACCACCGCCTCGATATCCCGGCGCACCGCATCCGCATGCCCGGCTTTCAGCTCGCCGATGTTCATCACCATGTCGATCTCATCCGCGCCGGATCGGATCGCATCTGCGGCCTCGAACGCCTTGGCCGCCGTGCTCATTGCGCCTGAGGGAAAGCCGGCGACACAGCACACCTTGATCCCGGTCCCCTTCAGCTGTTCAGCGCAGGTCCTCGCCCAATAAGAATAGACGCAGACGCTGGCGAAATCATGCTGCTTCGCCTCATCGCAAAGCCGGATGATCTCCCCTTCCTGCGCATCTGCCTTAAGCAGCGTATGATCGATATATTTGCTGCGTTTCATGCTCATCACTCCTTCATCCAAAGGATAGCACATCCCCGCAGCCAAGACAACGGATCACGAATTGCGGATCTCTCGTTCGCTGAAAAAGCGCGGAGTCTGCTCATCAAAATAATTGGAGCTGTCCGTATCCCAGGCACCATCGCCCGTCAATCCGAAGGTCAGCACTTCGCCCCGCGCCGTTCCTTCTTTCAGCCTGCCGATCTCTCTGACGATGTTTTTCTGACGCTTCATCAGCTCTTCCAGCAGGATGACGTTTTCCCGTTCGCGCACATGCCTGCGCGCTTCCTCAAACAGACGCAGGAATTCCTTAGCGGCCTTCTCGCTTTCCACGAGCAGCCCGCAGTAATCCTGAAACGCAGGCCGCTCACGATCTTCGCCCTGACCGCCCGATACGATCCATGCCGCCTGCGGCGCCGGGTCGCTGGTCTCATCCAGATAGCGGCTGTCATCTCCGCGCATGTCATGCAGAAGCATGGCCAGTCTCTCGCTCACGCTCAGCTGCTCAGCAGCCATCGCAAACAGCGAGATGCGCTCCTCTCTGCGGCATACGCTGAATCCGCAGCGGATCAGCGTACAGGAGAATTCCAGCTGCGCGCTGATGCCCGCAGGATGCGTATCGATCCACTGTGCTCCCGCATCTTCCCTCTTCCCATGCGGCTGGCTGACAAAACGGTTTTCCTTATAACAGAACATTTTCTCACTCCTTCATCATTAGTGTGGCTGTACAAAAGAAAACTATGCTATAATGAACACAGGTTCTATGAATGAGAGGGGTACAGATGAAAGAAATCGAAATTCAGGCTTCCTGCACGAAGGAGACCAGCGTCACCCACGAGATGCTGGCCAGCAGCGTCGGCAGCGGAAGCGTAGATGTTTATGCGACACCGATGATGATCGCACTGATGGAAAAGGCCGCCTCACAGCTGCTTGTTCCATATCTGGATGAAGGGGAAACGTCTGTCGGCATCCGCATGGATGCCACGCACGATGCCGCCACACCGGAGGGCATGATGGTCAGCGCGACCGCAGTGGTCACTGGCGTAGACCGCCGCAAGGTCACCTTCAGCATTACTGCAAGAGATGAGAAAGAGGTCATCGGGACCGCCACCCACGAACGGTTTATCGTCGCCAAAGAAAAATTCGAGGCGAAGGCACAGAGCAAGAAAAGCTGAAAAGAAAGAAGTGATCAGTATGATTCGTAAAGCTGTAAATGAAGACATCAATGAAATTGCCGATATCTGGCTGATGAGCATGAGAAGCGCCCATTATGGCTTCAAGGACACCTATTGGACCAAGCAATATAAGAGCATCCGTCACAAATACTCTCAGGAGCGCTCTGATGTCGTCGTCTATGAAGAAGGCGGCGCCATCCTCGGTTTTGGCGCCTACATCCGCGATGCCGGGGTCGTCCGCATCTTCGTCATCCCGGGATTCCAGAAAAAGGGGATCGGAAGCGCGCTGCTGACTTATTTCGAGGAGCACTACGAGGGATTCCTTTGCCGCTGCTACCGCACATGCGCGCCGGCGGTATCCTTCCTGCAGAATCGCGGCTACACGCGGATCGAAAGAAGGAACAACGTAGATTCCGGTCAAGAAGAATACGTATTCCGCAAAGGGGAAGCTTAACACACGCCAAGAAGATCGAAAGTGAAAAAGATCAAACGATAACTTCATCGGCATTGTCAAAGCAAAAGACAGCGTAAAAAGCAAACATGCTTTCTGCGCTGTCTTTCTTTACGTTCATCCTTAAGATCAATCATTTGCCTTATGAGCGAAAATGATGATCTCACGATCTTCAGAATCGCGTTTGCCGCCCGTTCTTAAATTATGGTCAATTCTAAATGCTAATATAGTTCCCGTCCTTGTGAAGTTTTAAATTTCGGCAGCCGATCAATTAAAGCCCCTATTTCTTTATCTTCTACGTTGACATCGGCCAAAATGACAATATCACGATAATCTTCTTCTCGGCAGTCTTTTAATTTGCCAAGCTTTGAGAAAACATAACAATACGCATAGTCGATCTCGCTGGCTACTTTCTTATTGTGTTCAATTCCAAATTCCAATATATCTATCGCTCTTTGTCTGTATTTGTCCAAATGCTTTAAGGCATGTCTCAAACAGTTGTTGATTATCGGATTGATCGAGTGATACATAATAGAATCGACTTTTTTCTTTTTTTTGCCAATACTCCCCAGCTTAAACTCATACGATTTCGTTTCAAATATCGAATTAAACAAACCGTCATTGTCTAGGATTATTTCTAAATAATCACCCTGACAAAAGATACAACTCTCTGTACCATAGCTGTCATTTGAAAAAAACATAAAATAGGAATCATAAATGTCATTGAACAATTCTACATCGTTCATGCTTGCAACAAGACGGGCAAGCTCCACAGCGTTTTCAAACTGAACCCATGCTGTGCCTTTGCCTTTTTCAAATTCAAATTGATTATACCACCATCTCAATTTTATTCCATATTCATCGTGAAGATATCTCACCCCGTTTATCGAATGATATTCCACCAAATAATCCAGAAAGGTCTTTCCAAATTCGTCGCTTTTCGTCATGATAGATCGACAATCTTTGGCAAGCCATAAGTCGAATTCTTCTTGATATAATTTTGGATCATCCAGATATGCGTAATATCTGAATCCTTTGTCGAACGGAACATTTTCCCTTTCCACAGGTAATTTATACGCATCCTCCTTCAACAACCTAGCTAAAGAGACGCCGAATATTTTTTCCAAAGGGATAATAAAATCATATTTAAGCGGTCTTTCTCCTTTCAGCATTTTTGAGAAGTTGGATTTTTCTCTCTCTGCAAATACATACGCGTCTTGTCCTTTGATTCCTAATTCGTGAGCGATGTTGACGAGCAAATGGCTATACCTCTTTATTCCTTTTAATTTCATATAATGGTCTACATTGGTTTTTAACGCTTCCATAACTGCACCTCCATGACTTTTATGCATTTATCATAGCATGGCTTTCTATAAATCAGTAGTCATTTGCGACAACATTTGTTGTCAATTTTGCCTCAGGTTAAATTCATGTCAAAAAAACAAATCGTCAAATTTGACAACCGATCCACAATAAAGCTTCAGGAAAAGCAAAACATCATGAAGCTTTCTTCTCACCTCGAAAGGCAAACGGCCGTTCAGGAAAACCGCTTCGTCCTTCAGGGACGGTAAAAAAAACGGTGTGACCCATTCTACTGGGTTACACCGTACCTGATACGAATAGTCAGCGTTAACGAAACGCATTCACTCTTTTTTTTGCATGCGCAAAAGCGCGCGGCCGAACCGGTCCGGCCTGCACATCATGGCAATGCCAAGCGGGATCAGGATCAATGCGATCCACTGGGAAGTGGACAAAAGCCATATGCCCCGCAGCGCATCGCCTCTGAACATTTCCATCACGAAGCGCATCGCCCCATAAGCGCAAAGATAAAAGCCCAGCATGCGGAAGGCGTCCGCTGCGCGAAAGAACAGCACGGCCAGGATGATGAAAAGCGCCAGATTCGCTCCGGCCTCCATCAGCTGCACCGGGATGCGCGGCATCAGCACATCCGGATTGGCCAGCGTGGTCATCTCTATCGCAAACAGAGAATCGCTCACCTTTCCATAACAGCAGCCGGCAAAGAAGCAGCCGATCCGGCCAAAGAGGTGGAACAGCGGGATTGCCGGCACACAGGCCGTCAGATAACCGCCTGCGCTGATCTTGTTCTTGCGCACATACAAGAGCACGCTGACCAGCAAGCCGATCAGCCCGCCATAAAACACGAAGCCGCCGGACAGATCGGCCAGAAGAAATGAGGGATCCGTGAAGGCCATCTGGATATGCGTGATGAACTCCGGCAGCACGGTCAGGATGTACAGCAGCTTCGCACCGATGAGCGCGCCTACGCCCGCGGTGATCAGCACATCGATGAGCACGTTGACATCGAGCGCAAGACGCTTCACCGCGAAGACACACCAGAGCACGGCCGCCATGGATCCGATCACCACCATCAGCCCGTATGACTGAAGATGAAGCGAAAATAATGTGATCTCAGGATACATCGTCAGCTCACATCGTATGCCAGTAGGTCACCGCCTGTCCGAGCAGACCTGCCACGCACATGCAGCCCGCAAAGAACAGCGCGCACAGCGCCGTGCCGACGATCCCGCAGACAAAGCCGGCCGTCGCGATGCCGCCCGGCGTCTCCTTCCTCGCCTTGTTGCCCAGGATGATGGCCAGGATGCCCAGGATCAAACCGATCCAGCTAGTGTAAAATGTTCCCGTCACACAGACGATGGAGATGATCCCCAGCACCAGTGATGCCGTTGCTTTTCCGTTATTTGCTTGTCCCATAAGATTCCCCTTTCTTTCTTACCATATTCATATTCTCGATCATGTGTTCAGCACTTACAAGTATCTTCCGGTCTCGCTGTCTGCCGCAGAGCGGATCTGGGCAGGTGTGCCGCAGGCGACGATCCTTCCGCCCTCTGCGCCGCCTTTCGGCCCCATATCGATGATATGATCCGCATTGCGCAGCACATCCAGGTCATGCTCGATGACCACGACGCTCGCTCCATTGTCCACGAGCGTGCGGAAGACGTCAAGCAGCGTGCGGACATCCAGCGGATGCAGGCCGATCGTCGGTTCGTCAAAGACAAACAATGCATCAGACTGAGTGCGGCCCATCTCGCTGGCCAGCTTCAGCCGCTGTGCCTCACCGCCGGATAGTCCCGGCGTCTCCTCGGCGAGCGTCAGATAACCAAGCCCCAGATCCTTCAGCACCTGCAGCCGCTGGCAGATCGTCTTCAGCCCTTGGCAGGCTTCCAGCGCATCCTGCACATCCATCGCCATCAGCTGCGGCAGGCTCAGCGTCCTGCCTGTCGGCGTGACCATATGGATCTCATCCGCTTCCCGCGCATATCTGGAGCCATGACAGCTGGGGCAAGTGATCTTCACGTCCGGGAGGAACTGCACATCGAGGCTGATGATCCCGGTGCCATCGCAGTGAGGACAGCGCAGGCTGCCGGTATTATACGAAAAATCTTTGGCCTTCAGACCGCGCGCCTTGGCCTCGCTGCTTTTCGCAAACAGCTTTCTGAGCTCATCGTGCACGCCGGCATAGGTCGCCACGGTGGAGCGCACATTGACGCCGATCGGCGCAGCATCGATCAGCTTGACCTGCGCGATGCCCGGAGCGTCGATCGATCTCACATGCGGCGGCAGCACCCTGCCATGGATCGCTGCTTCCAGGCCAGGCACGAGGCTTTCCAGGACCATCGTCGTCTTCCCCGAACCAGAGACGCCGCTCACCGCCGTCAGCCGTCCTTTAGGAATGGTGACTTCCAACGGGCGGACCGTATGGATGGCGCCGGTGCGCATCCGGATCGTCCCCTGCGCGAACAGATCCTCCTCTTCGCGCACAGGCAATATCTTTCGATCGCAAAGAAACGGACCGATCAGCGAATGGGGATCCTCAGCCAATGATGCAGGCGTGCCCTGCGCGATCAGCTGTCCGCCCCGCGATCCCGCTCCTGGCCCCATCTCCACGATCCAGTCTGCCGTGCGCAGCACCTGTGTATCATGGTCGACCAGCACGACGGAGTTGCCATCTTTGACCAGATCATGCATGACGTTGATCAGCCCGGATAGATTAGATGGATGAAGGCCGATGGAAGGCTCATCCAGCACATACAGCACGCCGGTGGTGCGGTTGCGCAGCGCGCGGGCCAGCTGCATGCGCTGCCGCTCTCCGGTGGACAGCGTGGAAGCTGCGCGGTCCAGCGACAGATAGCCTAGCCCCAGTTCGAGCAGACGGGCGGAAGCGCTCAGAAAAGATTCACAGATGCGCTCTGCCATCGGCCGCATATCTTCCGGCAGATGCGCAGGAACCATGCGCACCCACTCATCCAGCGCCGAAAGCGGCATCTGGCAGACATCCGCCAGCGAACGGCCGTCTATGTGTGCCGACCGTGCCCGCTGCGACAGGCGTGTCCCGCCGCAGGCCGGACAGACCTCACGTTTCAGAAATTTCTCGACCCGCTTCATGCCCTTCTCATCCTTCACCTTGGCCAGCGCATTCTCCACCGTGCGGACCGCACTGAAATAGGTGAAATCCAGCTCGCCCGCCTGCTGAGTATTCTTCGACCGATAGAAGATATGCCGCTTTTCTGCCGGTCCGTCATAGACGATCTGCTTTTCCTCCTCGCTCAGCATGTAGAAAGGCACATCGGTTCGGACGCCCATGGCACGGCATACATCGACCATGAGCGACCACATCAGCGAATTCCAGGGCGCGACCGCGCCTTCCTCGATGGTCAGCGTCGGATCTGGGATCAGCGTATCGCGGTCTACCGTCCACCGCATCCCTGTTCCCTCGCATTCCGGACAAGCTCCCTGGCTGTTGAAGGCCAGCTCCTCCGCGGACGGCGCATAAAAGCGCTCGTGACACGTCGGACAGACAAGCTCACGGCCGGCAGCCACATCCAGTGAAGGCGCATGCCTATGCCCGTTGGGGCAGCAATGCGACGCCAGGCGGGAAAACATCAGCCGCAGGCTGCTGAGCAGCTCAGTCCCGGTGCCGAACGTGCTTCGGATGCCGGGTATGCCGGGGCGCTGATGCAGCGCGAGCGCCGCCGGCACATGCAGCACTTCATCCACCTGTGCCTTGCTCTCCTGCGTCATCCTGCGCCGGGTATAGGTAGACAGCGCCTCGAGATAACGCCGGGAGCCCTCCGCATACAGCACGCCGAGCGCCAGCGATGATTTTCCAGAGCCGGATACCCCGGCGATGCCGACGATCTGATTCAGCGGGATATCCACATCTACCGCCTTCAGGTTGTGCACACGGGCCCCGCGGACCTTGATGCTGTCGATCATGCCACATCCTCCCTTTCCTAAAATAAAAAAGCCGCAAGGGCTTTCTCCTCATTCTGGTGGGACTATCGGAAATTAACTCGAAGAATTATCGTATAATTCTGGATAATGTCAATAAGTCCAATTCTACCCCTGTAAAACAACCAGTTGATCCAACTATCACAGATTTGTCTTATGACCCTAATTCTATCGTAAAAACTATCAAGCAGCAACAAAAACATGAATTCTCGAAAAAAGAAATTGAAGGAATCATCGCTGCCTATCAATCCGGTGCTTCTACTTATGAACTGGCCAAGCAATATAATTGCCACCGTAGCACCATCAGTCATCAACTAAAGCTTCACGATATCGAAGTAAAAATTGAAAAGATAGATATAAATGAAGCCATAGTACTCTACGAATCCGGATGGACGACTAAACAAATCGCAGAAAAATACCATATGTCAGATAATGCTGTCAGTCGCAGGCTTAAGAAAGCTGGGGTTAAGATGCGTACTAGATGGGACTATTAACTCTATGCACGCCATAAACTGCATCAGTATTATCTTCAATTAAAAACAATTGGGCTCTGTTCTTCGGACTGTGTTGGGACCGTCACCGTGATAGCGGAATAGGTTATCTATGGTATTTTTCAAAGATATGCTAATCTATACATAGAGTAACATGGAGCAAAAATGCAAAAATACTATGCTAGATTAGCTGGGCTATTAAAAAGCAATAGCGAATTTGTAATTGACGAGAAGTTGAATAAAAATATGCTTGCCGAACTGGCAAGAAAATATGACGCCGGATTGCTTAACTTATTGTTAAGTGACAATGCCATCAAGCAACTCTTTTTTGTAGAGACGGAGGTTGGCGTTATTTTTAAGAAAGATATATTCCTTCAGTTTATTTCACAAAAAGAATTCTTGCCGGATTCATACACGCAGTTCTCTACGAAAATTGGCTTATCTTCCGGTGAGAATTTTATATCCGACAATAACCTGGTCGTGCTAAACTGGCCATATAAAGATTGCGTTCTTGAAGGTGGTCAGACTAAGGAGGATCAAAAGCGCGATGAAGTTTTCTTTAATGAAGTTCTCGCTCCGGATCAAATAACCACCATTCTTGACGAAAAAGTTTTTACTAACTGGAAACGCTACGACAAAGACGGCGAGCATGAATTAGATGAGCTAAAACCAGATGATAATCTAGTTATAGAAGGTAATAACCTCGTAGTCCTTCATTCTCTCAAGAAACGCTTTGCTGAAAAAGTGAAGCTTATCTACATTGACCCGCCATATAATACTGGGACAGATACGTTTGGGTATAATGATACTTTTAAACGATCCACTTGGCTCACCTTCATGAAAAATAGGCTCGAGGTGGCAAAAGAATTATTAGCTAGGGATGGGGCTATATATATTCAGGCTGACTATCATCAAATTCATTATCTCAAAATCTTAATGGATGAAGTATTTGAGAAAAAAACTTTCAGCGCGAAATAATTTGGCGCATCGGATGGCTTTCTGGATATAAAACGGCAGACAAGAACTGGATACGTAATCACGATACAATCTTATTTTATTCTAGAGATAATACTCAAATGAAGTTCAATAAAGAATATATTCATAATAAAGGCTTCAAAGAATTGATTAAAAGCATGAGTTCAATGTTTTTATACTTTTAGACCGGCACTTCTAAAAATCAATCTGCAACAGAATTGAGCCGTGAAGTGTTCATGCGAGTAAAAACCGCCGAGTTTAACTCGACGGTCTAAAAATTATCTTGCATTAGCTCCATTCACGAAAGCCAAATAGCAGGCGAAGTCTCCGATGGCTTTGCGGTTATACGGATCATCTTCTTCGTAGCCAAGCTCGTTACGCCATGCGGCGGTTTTGCCTTGTTGTTTTAAATAACGTGCCAACATATTAAAATGCGTTATCACCGAGTTGTGACAGGAAGTCCTGCCGGAGTCATGCTCGTTTTTCTCCTCGCGGCTAAGCAATGGCCAATTTGCCCGGATTGCAGCATAGCGAGTTGCAATCTTCATTAACTCGTCATATAGCTCTAGCGCTTCCGTGTCTGCGCCAATCTCAGCAAGCATTTCCGCATGAATCATCTGCATTTTTTCAAATGAAATTGCTTTTGGCTGTTTCAAATATTCCTCGTAAGTACAAATCATAATGAACCCACCTTTCCTTTTTAGAAGTATAGCTTACGGCATATTTTATAGGAAGTCCAGTGGACTCTTAATTAATATTTCGGCAGAATCAATCGCTTTTCTACCACCTCGGCCACTAGCTGTAAAGTGTTCTGGTAGCCTGTTTTCTGCAAGATATTCTTGATATGGTACTTGACCGTATTTAATGTAATGCCAAGATCAGCCGCAATTTCTTCGTATTTCTTGCCTTTTGTAAGTTCACGAATAATATCAAATTCCCGACTGGTAAACTCAGCGCTGTTACTATATCCAATGCGAATCATCGGTGTGTCCTCGGGATAAACATATTCGCCGTTCATCACCCAGTCGCAAACTTCTATCAAGGCAGTGCTGCCATATTCCTTATACCAAAAGCCGTTACATCCACATGCTTTCGCCTTTTGAATAAAAGAATGCTCCGGCATGGAGGTCATAATAATAATCTTGATTTTTGGATTATACTGTTTAATCTTTGCCGCAGCTTTCAAGCCGGATTCTTCCTCAGCCGTACAGACATCCATTAGAATCAAATCGACACGCCCGCGAAGACAGGCTATTTCTGCATTCGCCGCATTTTCTATGGAGGCGTACAGGACATATTTTTCTGATTTGGCAATCTGGCTCTCAATTGCGTCCCGTGTAATCCTGGAATCTTCTACTACTAAAACCTGTATCATTTCCGTCCTCCTTTCTGGGATTCATCCAAATCAAAGAGAATATCGATAATAAGAGAAACGCTATTGTCGCAGAGCACCTTTAAGGAGGCACCCTCTTGTTCTAATCGTTGCCGCAATGCGCTAAGGCCGTTGCCTTCTGTAATGCTTGAAACAGACACACTACCGTTGTCGGATATCTCTATGTGATAACTTTTCTCGTCTTGCTCGATTTTTACCATCAATTCCGTAGCATTTACATGGCGTACCGAATTGGTGAGCGCCTCCCGAATGGCGGCATACAAAAGCTGTAATGCCTTACGACTTTTTGGCTGTTCCCCAAAGAATATAACCTTACATCCAATCAGCTCCGCCACCTGCATCAGTTCAGACTGTAGGGAGGAGTCGGGAACCGTCCACACTGTAGGGATATTGGTAAAATCCCGAATAGTACTGTTCCAGCTTTCCCGCAGTACGTCGGCATTCTCAGCCAAACTGTCTTCCGTGATTGCTTTGGTGGTAGCCAGCAGACAGTGCCCCAGCTCATCATGGATATGCATTTTGGCGGCGAGAATCTCTTTATTCAAATTGACTTCCACGATACTGTCCAGCAAGGCTTTCTGCCGCTTTTGCGTCTGGCGCAGTCGGATGGTGTTCTCGTACAGTTCTTCGCTGAGCTGGTAGAGTTCGGTAATTTCCGCCGCTTCAACCTGAACGGTATTGGAATCAAGAAATCTCAGTTCAAAACGCCAGACCGAGCTGTTGGAGAATCGGAAGAACAACTGTTGGCGGGGGCTTCCATTTGCTTTGTCTGTATCTTTCGGCAGCCAGGATTGGGTCAACTTTTCCGCCTTGCCGTTATTGGCAAAGTTTGTGAGTTCCTCCCACGTCGCCTTTGCGTTCAGAATTGTATGTCCGGTCAGCTCCAGCGCCAGCTGATTCATCTTCTCATTAACAAGAATGACCCGCCCATCCAATGCGAAGAAGCAGATTCCGCCGGGGTAAGAGTCGATGGCTTTTTTAATCATTTTAGCTGATGTATTCTTTTTCATGACTGCACCACCTCTCTCTCCTGCAAGAGCAGAAGCCGATATCCTGCTTGGATTTTTTCTGCCTGAAGCCCATATCCGCCTTCTAAAGAATGGGAAACAAACTCGCAGGCTGTACCAGTAATCTCAAAAGAAACCGTGCTGCCGATTTGAATTGCCGTAGATACCAGACGGAAATCTGCCTCCTCTAAAATCTCTTCCAAAGTTTTCGTGATGAGAAGAATCAGCTATGGTCCTAAATTCGATATGGGACAAAAATCCAGGCTTGTTCGGATGCCGATATTCTTCATACATTTGGCCATGTCCTGTAAGCTGAGAGCCAAATCACCCATCGGTATCGTTTGTGTTTCCTGATAAGTAAGCTGCAGATTGCAGAATCGTTTGATATAAGTACCGATGAGGCAGATGTGATTCCAGTCGTCTGACGAAAGGGATTCCTTCGATAAAAGCTTTGTCAGCAGGGTAAGCTGTCCGGCAACCTCTGAGGACAAGCTGTCATAAATACCATTGCGCGCCTGAATGCTTGCCTCATCTGATTGAACGCGGATTTCCTGCGCCAGCAGATCTTGTTCTTCTTCCAGTTCCGCATTCAGTCTCTGAAGCTCCCGTAAAGCCTGATTGATCTGCGAGAGATCGGTCTGCCAGACCATATACCCACCCGGGATTTGATGCAGGTGCATGATAACATCTTCCGTAACAGAAAAATGCTGATTCTGCTTTAGGGATTCCAGTATAACCGGTGTGATATCCGCCGCGTTTTCCGATGTTGCAATCGTCTCCCCACTTGGGGAAAGAGTCTGCATTGCCACCGTAGACCGTCGGAA
>UQPV01000055.1 GCA_900543035.1 uncultured Solobacterium sp. | reverse complement strand
AAATGCAACTTGCAGTTCGTGGAGACTAAATGCAATTTCGGCTCACTTAGAGTTGCGTTTACTTTTTCACTTCAGTTCTGTAACAAACTGCTTTTTCCCCTCTTCCCTAGAAGCGTTTGACATATTATAATGAATTCGTTTTGCGGCGCACAGCAAGACATGGGTCTTACACATCCATTTCATTGGAAAAGAAAGGGGCATGGCAGAATGTGCGATCTGCCAGGTTTTCACATAAAAACATTTTTTCGCAGGCTGACAGCCGCTGTGCTGGCAGCGACCATGCTGTTTTCAAGCAGCATTCCGACAACCGTTTTCGCAGCTGAACCGTCAACGGAAGCAGCATCTACCGATGTACAGCTTCAGAACGGAACAGCGATCATTCCATCCGGAAGCGAAGAAGCAACGGTCAAGCAGATCTTATTTGACGCACTGGTGGTCAACAAAGAGGGAGTTGACCCGCAGTCACTGGAGTGGGAGTACTATTGCACAGGAAAAAATGGACTTCTCACCAACGATGCCTGGGGATCGATCAACGGGTTCACCAGCGAAAAGAAAGTCGTATTTGTACCAACCACATTCACCCATCCGGCATTGGCAGACAACAGTGATGGCAGCTATCAAGTGCGCATCGCCGGAACTGATACGGAGGTCACATTATCCAAGCATGCAAAAGGAAGCAGTTCCATCATCCTGAATGAGGAGATCAGCCCAGTAAACCTGATCTACAACGAGGACATGAGCGTCGACTATGACGCGCTTCGTGAAGCGATTTTCCAGAGCATGGTCAAGGAAACATCACCGCAGCTGAGCGTTTCTGATGTCACGATCGAATACTATGCAAAAGCAGAATCCGGATCAGTCGGTGATATCGGCAAAGCATGGATGCCGCTGGAGGGCGGAAAAAATGTATTAACTTATCCGGCCATCTCTGCCGGCACGCAGCAGATCAGGATCACTTATACCGGCAATGACGCTTACTTTGAAACAAGTGTTGAAGCAACATTGACCATCAAGGATCGTCCACAGGCTGAATTTGTTCTTAATGAGGCTCCGTACGAAGCTCGATTGATCTACAATGAGGACATGTCTCTTGATTTTGAAGCATTGGAAGATGCCATCTATCGCGCAGTGATCAAGAGCAGCACCCCGCAGCTGAGCGTTTCTGATGTCACGATCGAATACTATGCATCTGATTCTTTAACAGGAGCAACAAAAGCATGGATGCCGTTGAAAGGCGGAAGCGAGAGCATTTTGGGGGTAACGGTAAACTATCCGGCCATCTCTGCCGGCACGCAGCAGATCCGCATCTCCTTTAACGGAGATCGTGAATATTCAGCGAGTCAGATAGAGGCAGAGGTAGTCATTCAGGATCGTCCGCAACCGGAAATCACGCTGAATGAAGCGCCGTATACGATCGGCATGGTTTATGCGGATGAGAAGAACATCGATTACGAGGCAACCGAACAGGCCATCATCGATGCAGTGATCGCTTCCGCGCAGCCGGACATCCGGGATGAACTTCATGTGCAGTACAACGCCAACTTCACTGGCAGTGATCTCTTCGATAACTTCAAGGATCTGAACAATACAGATGCGCTGACAAAGCGTTTCGAAGTGGGCAAACAGGAGATCAAGCTGAGCTGGGATGGCAACAGAGAGTACAGCGGATGGAGCACGATCATTGAAGCAGAAATGACTGATGATCGTATCGCTTCCTCCATCGCGGTCAATGAAGGTGCTTCCTTCACTTACAATGTCGATCCTGCAGTCATGAAGCAGGCGATCCTGGACAATGTGATCGACTGGGAAAATTCTACGCTGCCGGCAAAGGAAACCCTGTCCGCAGATGATTTCACCTTCACTTACTATGCCACTGCTTCTACTGGTTCGCTGGGAGAATTAGGCAAGGCTTGGGCGCCGATCGAAGGCGGAACGATCACGCTGATCAATTATCCGCAGATGGGTGCCGGAGAGCAGCAGATCCGCATCGTCTTCAATGGCAACAGTGAATATCGGCCAAGCGAAACAGCAGAAACGACAGTAAGCGTCAATAAGGCCAAGGTCAAGGTCTCTGTTCATTCCACGAACATCTATGCCGACGAGGCACTGCCTACAGATTTCATCACCACGGATCCGCAGGACAAATTCGATATCTACACGGTATATGCCGGCATCACGAGCAACGTGACGACGAGCCTTTATCTGGATCTGCCGGATAAGTTCACAGATAATGACTTATTGAAAGTGATCGATCCGATCGTGGAAGCAATCGTGGGACAGAGCTTCACTGAACTGCTGAACGAAGGCGTCACCGTAGGTCAGCTGCGCGAGATCTTCAGCACCCAGGAGCTCCTGGATCTGTTAGATAAGCTGAATATCGATACCGGCAGCATCGGACAGATCCTCGAGATCATCAACAAGCTGCCTTCCATCATTGATTCAGTACGCATTTCATTCGGCACACCGAACCATGCCGGTCTCTATACCGTCGCTGCCATCACGGACAGCCCGAACTATGAGACAGGCGTAGGCATCGGCGCGCTGCTGGTCAAGATGAGAGCAGAGGGCGTAAAGCTGAACTGGAATCAGGAGATCCCAAATGGCAAGCTGACCGCAGAGGAAGCAAAGAGCTTTGACTTTGGCGTAACGCTGACCTCAAATGGCAACAGCGATATCGACCAGAGCAATGTGCATTATCTCTATACCGGCTTCACCAGCAAATGGAAGCTGTATTCCAGCACGACGACAGCGCCGACTGAACCGGGACGTTATGTAGTCACCGTAGTCACCCTGGGCGGCGACTATCTGGCAGCTCCGATCACTCGTTCCTTCCAGATCACCAAATAATCAAAAACAGACCTGAGACCACTTCATCACATGAAGCAGATCTTCAGGTCTGTTTTTTATATTCAACGCTTTTGCCGGTTGCGAAGCTTATACACGATCGACACCGCTTTTACAGCTGCCGGCCGCAATGGAACGATGCGGATCCATGCTTTTTCAAAAAAATCCCACCAGAAATCGCCTTTTTGCAAGAGCTTGCCATTGCGGATGACCTTGCGCACGATCCCGAATACTTGTTCTGGATCGATCGGTCCTTCGATCTCGGTCTGGTTATCACCGACCAGATACAGTTTTCCTTCCTTGAGATGATGGATGCGGTGCATGACATAGCTGCCATCTTGGCGCTGAAAGAAGACCATATCGCCGCGGTGAAACTGCCGGGGCGGCGGCGATACGATGATGGAATCACGCAGATGCGCGAGAAAAGGGGCCATGGAGCTGCCGGTGACCGTGACACTGACATCCTTGCCGCTTTTGATGATATCGATGAGCACCGGAAGATACGTGTGGATATCGACGATGCGGCGTCTTGTCACTTCCGGGATCTGAGTTGTCTTTGTCTGTTCTGTATTTATTCCCATATCTTATATGATAAAAACGAACAGAGCGCTGGTCAAGTCTAGTTTGCTTTTTCTTCATAAGAATTTATCTCTATCTCAGATATCCGATCTTCCTGGCTTCGCTGATGGCTGATGCACGATTGCGTACGCCAAGCTTGGCAAAGATGCTGCTGATGTGTGATTTGACGGTAGGCATCCCGATGTTCAGCTGATGCGCGATCTGCAGATTGGTCAGACCCGCTTCGATATGACCCAGGATCCGGATCTCTTTTGGTGTCAACAGACCAGGCTCCTTGACCTCCAGCTCATCATAGGCTCTGGCGCGGTCGGCAATCATCTGGATGTAATCGCGATATTCCGCAGTTTCATCATGAATAAGATCGGTTGCTTTGCGATACTTTTTCTTATGTCCGCCGATATCTTTGTTCAGAAAACGGATATAGATCTCCATCAGTTCCCTGGTCCTGGTTCCAAAGAAACAAAAGGAAGTGCAAAAGCGGTATGGGCCATTGAAAGCCAGCGATGCAGCCAAAAGCTTCAATGCCCGTGTCTCCTGACGCATTGCGTACAGGCACAATGCACAGAGGTATCTGAGCTGTGAGACGATATAGTCATGATAAGCATATTCTTTCATGATGCTGCCAAGCTGCAGCAATGCTTTCTCGCAGCGATCCAGCCGATACAGCATCGTCACCTGGCAAAGTCTGGCATAGGGATGATTGCTCAGACCATCTTTGATGTAAGTATCAGCCAGCTGGATCTGATCATTGCGCCAGATCGCACGTTCCAGCAAGAAAGTATGCATCATCGTAGTGAGCTGGTCATCCCGCAGGATGATCTCTCGTTTCAGATCTTCAGGAAACACGATCAGTTCCTTGCGGCAGCCTTGACTGAAATGATAGCGGATGGACAGTGAGCAGATGAGAAAGCGCAGCTCTGCAGACTTCTCTTCTGCCGTGCCAAATCGATCAAGGATGGCCTCGCACTGGCGCTGGTTGTCTCGTTCCATTGCAATCTCCGCGTCGATGAGACGAAGCCATGAACGGCTTTCGGCATTCAGGCATGTCATGAAGCTTTGCCGCTGGCGAGAGTCTTCTAACAGCCATGGCAGCCAAAGGCGGCTTTTGAGAAAGCCGCTGATCCACAGCCCCGCCGGCATATCCAGTTCGATCTGCGCTTCTCTGGCAGCCTGGATCCACGCATCCAGCTCTAGGTCTTCGCATAGCAGCCACGCCAGGAAATACGCCTCATCTCGCTGCGCGGCAGCATGCAGCAGCGTATGCAGCTGCAGCTGGCAATGCTGGCGAAACAGGACGATCGCCTGCATGAGGAAGTATCCCTGGCTTGCTTCCTGCAGCATAGGCAATTCATCTTCCTTTGCCATCAGCGCCAGTTCCCCTCCTCTAGCCGTAAACAGCTTTTCCTGCTGGGATAAGGAACGAGCGCAGCGCCATGCGCGGACGATCTGCCCTTTGCGCAGATGATATTCAAACAGGCTGTCTAAAAGTGCTTCATCTTCTGACAGCGGCCAGCGCAGACAGGCAGGAACACGCAGGATGCCCGCTTCTTCTCTCAGCATGCCGGCATTCACCAGCTGTCTGAGCATCTCAGGGTCAGCCTGTAGCAGTTCCTGTGCGCCTTCGCGTTCCAATGAGCCGATCGTGCTCAATTGATGCATCAGTTTCTGCTGCGCATCAGAAAACAGCTGATAACAATGTGAAAGATAAGCGGTCCAATATCTTTCCAGATCCTCCTGTTCACGGCGCAGATGATAACGGATGGCCGCAAGGCAGCCATCACTGTGCAGGAAGATCGCTTTGATCTGCTCCTCGTCAAGATGTTCAGATCTGAGCAGGCGCTGACACTCTGACAGTGAAAAACAGAAATCGTCTGCCGGAAACAGCTGGATCCGTTCCAGCATCAGCTCATACATGCAGGCAGGCAGCATATGTTCGCTGATGAAACAGACATGGCAAGCTGTCTGTGTCTTCAATGCTTCACACAATCGCCGCAAATATCGTTCGTCATCAAACTGGTCGATCATGTAGATGCAGGATGGATCATCCGGCATTTCTCCGTTCAATGTCTTACAGGCGCGTTTCTGGCGCTGCGCGTATCCATGCAGCGCTTCATGTTTTCCCATGCCGCAAATGCCATAAAAAAATGGATATTTTCCTTGGGCAAAGGCGTGGTCGATCTTGCGCATAAGCAGTTTTCGATATTCATTCATTTCATTCCCTCTTTCCTCAAGACAGCGAGGGCATGATCTGCAATCAGTCTTCTATGATCTGGCAGTCCTTCAAAAAGCCGATGAAATCGAGCACATCTTTTCTCGCCGTCTGTTCATCTACTTCATATTCGTCCAGGATGCCGCTGACGATCTGGTCGATGTCACTTTCTTTTTCCATCATTTCCCAGATCAGCGCGCCGACTTCATTCATGGTCACCAGCCCCTGGAAGGTCAGCGCGCGCTTTCCTATCGGCACCAGGACGTATTCTCCGGCAATTTCTCTCATGATGAATTCATTGCTTGTCTTCATGATCTATTCCCCTCTCCCCGATCGTGCACATCAAATCGATAAATATAATGATTTTACAGCTTTCTCATTATAGTCAATTTTGGTGTGATTTTCCAGCATCGAAAGGACACGCCGATCACATCAGATTGCGCGCGCGGGCGTATTTGTACAGATAAGTTCGGCTTACGCCGAGCTTTTTGGCAGCTTCCTTGCCGCTGTATGAATGATCGCGCCATCCTTTGACGACTTCCTCAAAATCATCCGGCGGAAGCTTTGGCTCTCTGCCGCAATGGATGCCTTTGCGCTTGGCGGCGGCGATGCCTTCTGCCTGCCGCTTACGGATGTTGTCCCGTTCGGTCTGGGCAACATAACTGAGGATCTGCAAGACCAGATCAGCAATGAAGGTGCCGGTCAGATCTTGTTCCCGAGCGCCGGTGTTGAGCAATGGCATATCCAGCACGACGACATCTACTCTTTTTTCTTTGGTGATGATCTGCCATTGCTGCAAGATCTCTTCGTAATTCCTGCCCAGGCGGTCGATGGAATGCAGATAGAGGACATCGCCTTGCTTCAGCTTCTTCATCATCCGCAGATAACCGGGGCGCTCAAAGCTGCAGCCAGACTGTTTGTCCACAAAGATGTTTTTCTTCTCCACGCCGCTCTCTTGCATGGAATACAACTGACGGTCTTCATTTTGTTCCCTGGTGGATACCCGCACGTATCCATACTTTTTTCCCATACTGTCACCTCCCGCTGCTTCGGGGAAAAGCAAATGAAAAGACAGGCTATCATCCTGTCTCATTCACATTGTAAAGCTGTGTCAGTATTAGGAAAACATCCTTTCGTCTGGTTTTTCCTCATTTTCATAGTGCAGCGCCGCTTCCAGGAACGCGTCGATGTCTTCCTGAGAAAAACCGTCTTCACATAAAGTCAGCAGCACATCATGCACGGTCTCAGCGCGCTGGATCAGATAGACGAACATGGTCGTGAATACGGAAACGTTCATCGGACTGCCGATCAAAAAGGTGTTGCCAAAAGAAAGCTCTCCGTCTCCCGGATCAAAGAGAAAGAAGCCGGGATCTTGCAGGATTGGTGTCCCATGGATATCAGAATTGATCTGGGCCATCCGGCTGGCCATGAGATAGCGGTCTTCCTTGCGGACATAAAAAGAAAAGAAGATTCGGATGGTGCAGATATTCTGGTCTTTGCCAAGCAGGATCCGCAGCCGGAAATGATGCTCATTCTCCGTGCGCAGCGGCAGTTCGAATACATGTCCGTTTTCTTTTTCATCCCGCTCCAGATAGTACATCTTCCATTCGTCCAGCAGCTGCTTCAGACGCGTCAGATTATCCGTCTCTGATGAGGTGTCATCGACATGATCATGTGTGTCTTTTTCTAACATCTGCTTGCCTCCTCATATGATCTGATTGATGATCAACAAATTTTAGCAAAGGTCATGGTGGCATCATCCCGTTTTTTCAGTCGCGGAACGACGCGGCAGGCACTGTCCTCTTCCTGCAGATCATAAAGCTGACGCGCGACCTGTTCATGATCTGCCTCGATCGCATCAAGCAAAGCGCTAAGGTCATGATGATTGGGATAATCCAGGATCTGTGAAAAGCCATCGCTCATACAAGCTATCCTTCTGACGCTTTCGACCGGCCAGGTCCGCACAAACGCGTGTGCCGGCCCTGCTTCTGTCAGATCGAGCGCGTAATAACCTTTCTCAGTGTTGCGCAGGTTGCGGTTATAGATCAGCTGATCTTTCACAAATGGCCTCGTCTCAGAAAGAGGGATGCCGCGTTCCGCGCTGATGCGCACCATCTCCTGGATCACGCTTTGATCCAATGCCTCAAGCCGCTCATCCGCGATCTTGAGGATCTGGCCATCACGCAGTTCAATGACACCGCACGTATCGCCAAGACCGAAAAACTCCAGTTTTTTGTCCTTGAGCCGAAACAGGGCGATGCAGCCGCTTGGCATGTCGATTTTTTTCATCTTTTCGACATCCTGCCGGTATCGTGAGCGGGTGTCTCTGATTGCCTGGCAGACGATCTCCGTAAGCGGAAGCTCATCATGAATATGCTTCTGAATATGTTCTTTCATCGTTTGCGCAAACCATCGGGCATCATCTCCGCAGCCCATCACATCATTGGCGCCCAGGCCGGTCGCACCGTCAATGACAAACATGTAGTCGTTTCCGACTGCGCTGACATCTTCATTATATCTTTTATCCGAATGTGTGTATTGGATCAAATGTTCCAGCATATGACAAACCCTCCTAAGATGAAAAGCAATGCACCGAGGAAAACAATGATATATCTCTTTTTATCATTCTTCTTATAGCCGTGGATGATAAGATCAAACATTCCATAAGTGCCTACCAATGCGCCAAACAAGATGAGAATCAATGCGCCGGCGCCAGGCAATGAGTATTTTGAAGCGTCATCAGCGAGAGAAAGTGAACCGATCGTAAAGGAGATGATTCCAGCAAAAATGCCCAGGTACTCCAGGTTTCTCATCAATGAGCCGTTGATCTCATCGGCCTTGTCATTGATCTGCGCATACATCGCCTGCTGATTTTCACGATAATCTGCCAGCTCTTGGCGCAGCTGCTGAAGATGTCTGCGCTGCTGGATGTTCATCTGCACGACCTGATAATTGCCGATGCGGATCGCATAATCTTTCCGGCTGGAATCTTCTTTTTCAATTGCAAGCTTAACCAGCAAGATTGCTTCATCATACAGCCCCTGCAATGCGTATATCCTGCCTTTGGTCGCATAGAACTTAGCATACTCTGGGTTTTCCTGCACAGCAATATTGATCTGGGCCGTGGCCTTCTCCAGCCACATCTCTCGTTCTGAAGCCGCGGCATCCATCTGATCGCTTTCAAAGAACATAGCGGTAAACTCTGCAAACATATGCCGCGCGCCGCTGTTTTTCATCTGCTTCACATTTTCTTCGGCCTGTTTGAGGATCTCGCGCCAGTCTTTGCGATAGCCGCAATCCACACAGGAAAGCAGCCGGTAATGCAGGAAAGAAGGATGCGTGCGAAATGTCTTGCTATAGCGGTGCAGCAGATCTTCCACATTCAGCATGTCTTTCATATGACGATACCAGATGGTTGCCATCACAAAGCATGCGTACCGCAGCGATTCCGGCTTATTCTGATCTTGCAGAAGATCCAGCACTGATCGAATGTTCAGCGGCGTATCGCTGGCAGTCATCATCCTGGTCAATGTCAGTTCATAAGCGCGGCTCATCTCGTCCGGGGCATGACTCAGCTGTTCCATAATGTATGCTTCATGGTTGCTCATGATGATCTCCCCCTCTTTCATGATCGCATTTATTATACCACAGCTTACAGACACATGACCGTGTAAAAAGGCCCTGCGCCAGAAGGGCAGGACCTCGAACATTTATCTTTGTCGTTTTTTATGCGTGATGAGCAGGATGCCGCCTGCAGCAAGCAACGTAAAGATCAACGCATAAGATGATGTGGATGCAGAAGCCGATGTCGTCACATCAGCGGCTGTCGTTTCTTGTTCATCAGCGTCAGTCGATTGAACCGCTGATCCTGATTGTGTTCCCACGGGCTTTGGAACAATGTTTTCTTCTGCTTCCTCCTGCGTCAATTCATCCAATGCCTTCTGCAATGTGTACTCAGCCAGATTGATGGCTTCCTGACTTGCCTCCTCATCATCCATCAGCGTGTTCGCAGCGGACAATGCGGCTTGCAGACGCTGAACGCTGAGCTGACTATAGCCACTCAGATCAAGGCTGTTTACATAAGCTGCCAGCTCTTCCAGGGCGCTCACATCCGCTTTGGTTCTCGCGTTCAAACGTGCTTCACGCAAGGTCTCAGTGGCGGCATCGATCTCTTCCTGACTCGTCGCGTTGGTCAATACGTTTTGTGCATCCGCCAGCTTATCTGCCAGGCCTTCTACTGTAGAAGGCACATAGTCATCAATGTTGGCAGCCATTTCTGTCGCAAGTTCGATCTCATGTGCGAGCGCACTCGTATCCAGCGTGATCTCTTCCAGAGAAGCAATCGCATTCGCCAGGCTGGTGATAGCGTCAGTAACCTCGCTCGTTGTGGCATCGTCATTGATTGCCACGGTCTGTGCAGCTTCGATCGCTGTCTGCAGTGCTTCCAGGCTTTCTGCCGTGTAATCACCATCGAGGTAGCCGTTTGCGGCTTCGATCAGAGCTTCCAGTTCTGCCTTCGTCACGATCTCCCACAGCTCCTGGGCTGCCTTGGTCATCGCTTTATTCGCTGCTTTCAGCTCGTCTGCGGTCGTATCCGGATCATCGACGAGTTTCTGCGCGGCCTCGACAGCTGCTTCCAGTGCGTCCACCTTGCCCGGACGAACATTATCCACGTTGGTCAGGATGTTTTCGTTGATGAAGTCGATCGTGGCCTGCACATCTTCTCTCAGAGCATCCACGCTTTCATCGGTGTTCAGTGCCTGCATCGCTTCGCTCAGGTTGAGCAATGCGGTGACGACTTCGGTCGCAGTCGGCGCTTCCTTATCCAGGATGGCCTGTGCAGCTTTGATTGCCGCCTGCAGAGCAGCATCGTCAGAACCAAGCGCATTTGCCTTCTCGACCATATTGCTCAGTGCCTGCAATGCGACATCACTTGCCGGATTTCCAGGTTCACTCGGCTCCTCATAAACTTTATGTACATAGAACTCAGCTGCGGATGCAAACATTCTTCCAGAATCACTCATGCCCTCAGTTGCGACAAAGCGCAGATAACGTGCTTCTACCGCATCAAAACGAGCAGTCTTCAGAGAAGAGTTTCCAGCCCATGTACCATTCTCGACCAGCGCAGTCCATTCATCATCCGCATTCAGCTTATAATACAGCGAATATTCGGTGATGATGCCGTTAGTTCCGCTCTGACGCGGCAGATAAGAGAACTTATCGATGTTGTAGACCGCGTTCATGTCGATCTCCACCGTTGCCGGAAGCTCCTGATATGGCGTGTAGTTCGAATGCCAGAACGTGCTCGTATCACCGTCAAATGCCAGTTCTACCGGTCCTTCGCTTCCTGCCGGCGGGTTCTCGTTGTCAGAAGTTACCGTGAAGGTAGAAGAATCCAGGATCGTCGGATCTTCATATGCGCCCTCGCTCACGACCACATTGTCGATCGTCGCGTCGATCGCGTTCGTCTTTGAACCGATCCGCTGCAGCGGCAATACGAAGGTAGCGATAGTGATATCATCCACACGCACTTCGCCATCCGTCTGACGGTTGCGATACGTGCCGACTGCGGCATAAGTCTCGCCGTCCACGATCAGCGTCGTCTTTGTGCCATCAGTGGAAATAATAATATGCGTCGTCTCTCCTACCGGGATCGTGTAATCAAAGTAGTAGTCATACAGCTCACGGGTGAAGCCAAGACGTCCGTCATCCATGATGCGGATGCTGTGGGCATAGTCCTCATTGCCTTCTGTGTCTGCCTCAAACAAGATGCTGCCTGCTTCTGGTTCTTCATCCAGCGTGATGTCGAATTCCAGCGTATTGCCAGTACCCAGTTTCGTGATCGGCGTCTCCACATAGCTTTCGCCGCCATTGAGCTGCAGCTCACCATTTTCGATCGTTACATTTGTCTCATTGCTCAGATCGCGGTCATTTGCGGAAGAATCTTCCAGCTCGCTTCCAGCGCTGAATTCATATTCCATATATTCACCGTCTTCGGCAGTTTCTTCATGATATGGATTGTTGTTCGGTGCTTCGCCCAAAGCATCTGCCGCTGCTTCCATTTCTGCATAGGTCAGATCATCTGCTTCGCCCCAGTTCTTGCTGGCAAGCGTCGGGATAGCATCCGCGAAACGATCATATACGTCCAATTCCGAGATACCATTGGCACGAGTGTCGATAGAGTCATTCCAGATGGCAAACGTACTTCCCAGCATCTGATCAGATCCGGCTGGAATGGTCGTTGATCCCATCGTATTCGGCTTCCAATTGTTATACAGATTCTGCGTATTCAGATAATCAAAATAATATCCCGCAGCCGGCACCATATAAAGCATGCCATCTACTGTATTGATCAATTCATAACCTGCGTTATACATATCTGTAGGATTAGCCCAGCCAGTGCTCCAAACATTCAGCTGAACGCCTTCACTGGCAACTTCTGCTTCTCCAGGCATCTGAGAAAGGCTTCCCCACATACGAACGGTCCTTCCCTTGCCCTGCACATAATTGATCAGGTCATTAGAGAAGACACGGAAGCGATTCTTGTCGCCATAGTATTCATCAGTACCGATATGTACGGTCATGCTCTCATCGAACATGTCATCAGTCAGATATTCATCCCATAAAGCTTCTACGAAAGCCAGGCTTTCATCATACTTTTCCAGAGCCAGGTTGAACTGCTCACCAGCGCGGTTAGCATTGCCAGTTACGACATGATCGAGCATGAGATCCGGACGAACCTTGGTAAATGCGCCCGAGTGACCTGGCGTATCGAACTCAGGAACGATATTCACGCCCATAGCACGGCTGTCAAGGATAAAGTCTCTGAATTCCGCTTTCGTGTAATACATATCTTTATTGGTCAGATCGGCTTTGTTCAATCCGCCGTTTCCGCCTTCCTTGATATCCGATTCCAGACGGAATCCAGTGTAAGCCAGATCGCGTGCTTCTTCCGCGTTTTCATAGTCTTCATAGAAGATCAGGTTATCATTCAGATGAACGGCAAAATCATTCATCTTATAATATGCCATTTCCTTAACGACAAACTGCAGTGTTTCCATAGAAGCAGGCTTACGCGCTACGTCAAGCATAAAGCCACGTACTTCAAATTTAGGATAGTCACGCGTAATTCCTTTCGGCATCGTGCCGTCATTTTGTTTGAGGATCTGCAGAATAGAGCGGGTCGACCAATATGCACCTGTAGCCTGCTCAGCCTTGACCGTCACATAATCGCCGATCTCCATGAGATACCCCTCTTCATCCAGCATGCTCTCTGCATCCGCGACAAAATAGAAATCTCCTGCCTGCGGCGTACCGTCTTTGACGATTTCCATCGTCATGCCGCTCTCATCAGCATAATCCGCCTGCAGTGCCTCTGCTGCGGCTGTTGCGATGTCAGATGCGTTTGCATCGATCACGATACGTGAAGCTTCTGTTGGCACGAAAGTACCGCTGGTGCCATGCCATTCCGCAAGTTCAGGAATGACGATCGGCTTCGCATTCTCACCCTCATCAGCATATTGACCACTGACTTCAAGCGTAAATTCATCAGATTCCGCATGAGTGCCATCAGCTTTGGTGACCTTGTAGACACCTTTGATCGTTTTGCCTGTCAACGGCTTATAGATGTTTCCATCACGATCAATGACCTGCTCATAATCTGCGAGGAACTCCACAGTAAAATTCTCCGGCACTTCCGGCATCGTCAGCGCGGTGCCATCTTCATTGATCACAGGAGCATCGAGCATCGATGCGACTTCTTCCGCGCTGGCCCCCTCAGAGATCTGTGCCGGTTCCATCGCGTAACTTTCAAATTCAGCAACAGAAACATTAGGCCAGTTGATATCACCGCCATTATAACCGTCTACGACAAGACGGATCTGCTTTGCCCATACACCTTTTTCCAAGGTGATCAGCTCATTGGTCTTAGTGATCGGCGTATCGGTACTGTACACCGTCGTGAAGTTATCACTGTCATCAGCCGCGACATCGATATGATAGCTTTCAATGTTCAAACGCTCCCAGATGATACGGAAATACTGGACCCACTGTGATGCAGGAAGCGTTACTGTCAGCGTACGCTCCGCAATCGCTGAAGATGAATTCGTTGCCCATCTTGTCAGCTTATTGCCATCAATGGCCATCTCTGCCCTCTGTGTATCTCCCGTGGTCGGTTCATAATCGCTGGCAGTGGCCGTGCCCTCTAAGCTATAGTTTTCATCTGGAAGCACAGTGCTGGGGATCTCGTTCTCATAGATCTGGAAATCATAAACAGAGACAGAACGCCAGTTATTATCCCCACCGTTATAGCCATCGATATAAAGACGCACATAACGAGCAGTGACTGCTTCTTCTAAATGGATATTTTCGTTAATTCCCGAAATACCTTCATCTCCGGCCTTTGTGTATACCGTTTCCCAGCTGTCATCTGCTCCGGAATCTGATACCTGAATTTCATAACCAGTGATGTTCGTACGTTCCCATGCCAGAACAAATGACTGGAAAGTCTGCGCTTCACCAAGGTCTACCTTTAACCACATCGCCTTTCCGTCAGAATGGGTATTGGTTGCCCAGCGAGACTGCTGCTTCTTATCAGACACATCACGATTGACGATGCCGTCAACTGCCTTTGCGGCTGTATAATAATCCGTTTCATTTTCACTGGATGTTGCCACCTTATTCAACGCCAGGTTTACTGGCGCTTCCACCGCAAAAAGCGGCTGCGCCTGAACTGGCAACATGCTCAGCGCCATTCCTCCTGCCAATAATAACTTCATCGTTTTTTTAAGCATAGATTACTTCCTTTCCGATCCCTTGCCCGCAAATGCGAGCCAGATCTATCACTGCGCTAGATCGCTGCGCAGTCCTTGTCTATTCGTCGTCACAACAGCGTCAGGGCCGCCCACATGGATATTGATACATCAATGATCATTCACCATTTAAACAGATGACGTGATTCCCGTTCACATCATCCTGTGATACTATTCACAAGTTACTCCATGACCTTATTCTGTCCTCCTTTCTAGCGCAGCCCTATTAAAGTAACCGTTTACACCCTCAGTATACACTATCTTTTTATACCACACTAGCTAAAATTGTCATATTTTTCACTTTATCTTCACTCAAAGATCACATTTTTTTCTCATTTTGTGTTTATTTTTTCCATATAATCGCATCAAAAAAGAGCTATAGCACTCGACAAAATTTCAAGATCCTTTTTATCCGCTACAGCTCTTTTAGCCATCTTTATTCCATATTTTCTGCTTGCATCAAGCCGAAAGACAAGTTATCCGACCTTTTTCATACGCCTGATAATAATCAGCAATATGCCGGCTGCGATAAACAAACAAATGGCATAAAGGAAAAGCTGTGATGAATCAGCAGGTCATCACAGCTTTCATTTTGTTTATCTTTGCTGTCGGCGTCTTCTCATCATGAAGACAAGTCCCGCAGATGCTGCCAGCAATCCAGCAAACATGCCTGTCTGCATCGCCGCCGCAGTATTCGCCGATTCTGTATCGGTACTGCCGTTAGCCGTATCTCCTGTTTCCGGTGTGACATTCGGCTGCAGTCCATCGATGGCTGCCTGC
>UQPV01000054.1 GCA_900543035.1 uncultured Solobacterium sp. | reverse complement strand
CGGATACTGCTCACGCAGCACCTTCAGCTTTGCCATGTCCCGTACGCCTTCCATCAGCTTTTCAAAGCGGACCGAAGAATGTGCCTGCATCTCGGCATCGTCTTTCTCATCCGGATAGATCAGATAGATGTCGCCGGCTGCCAGGATGCGATGCGCGCTGCTGACCAGCGGGTCATCATTGAAAGCATCCAGCGCCCAGCGCAGGAAGCCGTCGGTGCCATACTTGGCCGCATGATAGATCGAATAAGCGCCTTCTCCTGGCTCATTGAGCAACGCAGAGTTTTGCGCGCCGCACGTATACATGGTCGTCAGCAGTCCCAGCTCCTGCCGGTGTTCCGCGATCTCCTTGACCTTGGAAGAGCCCAGCTGATACGCCAGAGAAAGATCATCGATGCGATCGAAGATGCTTTCGGCACCATAGTCATAGACTGCCAGCGACATCTTCATCGATTCACCTTTGCTGTTCGTCACTGATTCCACCAGATCAAGCACCGGTTCGATCTCTGCGAGCGGACGCTCATCCATGGCCATATAGGTCATATCGAACCAGCCTTTTTCCTCCATGTGCGCCACATAATCTTCCATGAACGCGCGCCACAGCTCTTCCCAGCGCGCGCTGCCGGTCGCTGGCGCCTCACTGACGACCTGACCGCTCGCTTCATCATAATACGTGATGCGGTTGCCCCAGCATGACATCGAGAAGCTCTTGATCTGGCCATCGATGCCCTGCGCCAGGTTCAATGAGATCCAGTAATCCAGATCGGTATAATCAAATGAGAACGTGCCATCGCTGTGGCGGATCCACTTGACCATGGAAGGATATGGATCCGGGGTCTGCGAATTCCATGGGTCTTCCACCACGGTCACCGTGATGGCGTCGCCGCCAGCTTTTCGATACAGCTCCAGCTGGCTTTCCAGCCCGTCCTGATACTGGGGATCCAGATGCACGGCATACAGATCCTCTACGCTGTCACCGAAGTATTCAACCGTGCTCTTGCCGGAATAATAGCGGTTCGAGCTGTAAGGGTACATCCACAGCTCCAGCTGCATCTCATCTTCCTGCGCGTCTGGCTGCACCAGATCGATGACATGCAGCGTATACGCAAATTCGGCCAGCACCGTATCATCGCAGCTGATGCGCAATGTGCCATGATACTCTCCCGGCTGGGCCTGCTCAGGCACATTGATCGCCACCCATACGCTGTAGAGCTTCTGTGCCTGCAGATCCATGACCCGCTCATCAGTGATGATGTCCGTGATCTGCCGTTCATTGGTGTATGCCAGCGAGGATCGCATGAAGGTCATCGCGATATGCTCACTGGCGATGACACTGCCGGAATCACTGATGAAGTCGCTGCTGCTCAGCGTGACATCCTCATAGCTTTCTGCCTTCGTCAACAGATCGATCCGGCTGGTGACCACATCGTTGCGCCATGCCGTGCCGCTCCAGCTGCGCATGCCGCTTGTCCCTTCCTCATAAGTCTGTTCCACATAAGTCAGGTACTCATCCTCATAAGCATGCAGGTTATTGTCCTTTACCATCGCCGCGAAGCGTTCTTTGCAAGGGCGGACCTCCACTTTGAATGACGCTTCGATATCCATGCCATCCAGACGCGCGGTGATCGTCGCTTCGCCGGCACGCAGCGCGCGGACCGCGCCGCTTTGCGGATCGGCCGACGCGACCTGCGGATCGCTGCTCGACCAGATGATCTCCGGCAAGACGCTCGCATAAGCAGGCAGGATCTTTGCGGACGGCTGATATGTCATGCCTTCCTCCAGCATGATCTCGCTGTCCTCCAGCTGGATCGCGGTCGGATAAAACTCACGCTCCGTGTGATAGAATTTCGCATAATCGACAGCTGCCTCAAAGGTGCCCGTACTGGATGGGTTGCTTTGCCCATTCAGCCTGACCGTGATGACATGCTCGCCTTCTTCCATCTCCGCACTGGCAAACAAAAGCTGCTGCTCAGCGCGTGAAGGCAAGTAATGATCGATCGTCCCGACCAGTTCGCCATCGATCAGCACATCGGCCATAGCGCCGGCTGGCACCTTATGTCCGTACAGCTCGACTTTCGAGCCATAGAAACGGAAGCTGTATGCCGGCAAGGCATCCCCGAACTGCGCGCTGGTGATCCAATGCTCATCGCCGCCCACGAAGCGATCCGGGAATCCGCCTTCATGCACCCATGGTCCTTCAAAGCTGAACTGGAACATCTCTGTGCCCACTTCATCGTCGTTGACGATGGTCTCTTCAAGGTCGGCGGCGGCAGGAACCACGCTGAGCGAACAGAAAAGCTCGGCATCGATCTGCGGCAGCGCAGCGCTGATCATGCAATCGCCTTCTGCCAGTCCGCTGACCATTCCGTTTGCATCGACCGCGGCGATCTGCGGATCGCTGCTTTCCCAGCGGACCTGCGCGTCGGCATTGGCCGGGAACAGCTGCAGCTGAACTTGCTGCTGCTCCCCTGCTTCCACGCTCATGCTCTCCTGACGCAGCTGTGCGTATTGCAGCTCACCATCCTGCGGCGCGCTTGCCCGCGCATAGTCGAACTGCATATTGTAACCGCTCGACGCTTCATTTTTCGTCTGTGTCGGCTCATAGCGCAGCACATGCTTGTCTGCCGCAAGGCTCACATGCTCCGCGCTGTCAAACAAGCAGACGCCCATCTGTTTTTGTGGCGCGTAGGCATCCACCTCGGCTATTTCCTGACCATCGATGAGGACGCGCTGGATGCCGCCCATCGGCTCCAAATTGCCATACAGCTTGATCGCCGTGCCATAAAAGACGATCTCCAGTGCGCCGTCAAAATGATCTGTCTCAAACGCGATCCAATGATCATCGCCGCCATAGAACAGATCCGGATAATTCTGATCCGTATTCCACTCGCCGATATAAGTCACTTGATCGATGCCCATACCGATATCAAAATCGTTGATGAACGTATCCGTTTCAGCCTGTATCGGCTGCGGTGAGACCGGCAGCAGCAATGCTGCCATCAGAAATGATAAAATGCACTTCCATAGCTTATTCATGCTTTCCTCCTTTTTCCTTATGTCCGGCCCTGTGCATCTTTCTCCTCCTTTCTTATGCAGCTGGCCCTTCTTCTCTTATTATAAACAGCAAAAAAGCATGATGTAAACGCTTGCTTTATACTTCTCCTGATTTGTCAGCTTTCCACAAAGCCAAGATATGCGCCAGGCACACATGGCCGCAAAAAAAAACCGCGCGGCCTGTTCGCTCCGCACGGTCTCCTTGTCCTTTTAGTTTTCTTCCGCAAGCGCCTTATCGATATCCTCGAGCTCAGCTTCCAGCTGAGCGATGAACGCTTCCTTTTCTTCGATCTGCTCCTGCATCTCATCGATGGCGCGCTGTCCGAGCAATCCGACCATCTCATCCTGCATGCGGCGGATCTGGCGCTTCTGGTTCGCGATGAGCTCCTGCTTGCGGCCGCGCGCTTCGCTCATGCGCTGACGCCACTGCTGATGACGCTCCTCGTTCCACTCCTTCAGGCTGTTGAAATAGTCGTCCATCGCGGCACGGAATTCCTTCCAGATCTGATCTTCCTTCTCTCTGCCGCAGGATCCGGCCTGCTTCCAGTCCACGCCCAGCTGCTTCATCTTCTCCGTGTTCTCACGGGTGTATTCCTTCGCATCGGCGATGGCGCGTGCCTGCGCGGTGAGATCCTTCTTCACCGCATAATGCTTTGCCTGTTCCTCATGCAGTTCGTCATAATGGCGGTTGCGCGCTTCGTAGAACTTCTGGCGGCTCGCATTGAACTGGCTCCACAGCTGGTCCTCATGCTCGCGGCCTGCACTGCCTGCCGCTTTCCACTGATCCATCAGCGAACGGAAACGCTCGCTCGTCTTCTGCCATTCCTGGGAATCTTCCAGGGCGGCAGCCTGCTGGATCAGATCCTGCTTGATCTTGCGCGCGCTGTCAAACTTCTCGCGCAGATTCTTCCAGTGATCCCTGCGGCGGTCAAAGAACGTCTGCCGCGCATTTCTGAACTCTTCCCAGAGCGCGTCGTCCGTCTCCTTGCCTGCTGTGCCCGCTGCTTTCCACTGCAGCATAAGATCATTCATCTCTTCGGTCGTCTTGTTCCATTCCTCTGATGTCGAAAGCTCCTTAGCGCGCTTGATCAGCTCCTGCTTCAGGTTCTGTGAATTCTGATACAGCTCGCGGCGCTTTGCGTAAAACTTATCGATGATGCTGTCAAATTCCTGAGCCAGCGTTTCTTCATAAGCAGAATCCCAGAACTGGATACGTCTCCAGCGTCTGCGCAGATCGCTGACCTGATGCATCACTTCATTCCAGTCTGAAGACACCGGAATGCTTCTGGCTTCTTCGATCAGTGCCTCCCGGCGATGAATATCATCATCAAAATCACTGACTTCAAACATTTCGTCGTTATCATTATACATATCGTATTCCTCCATTCCCGTTTTCCGGATGATTACCTTTGAACGAATGAGTCCCCAGCAATATAAATTGTATCGCATATTGCGAAAAATATCATTCAAAAATTGCGATTTTATACAATTTTTTTACCTGATCTTGATTTTACGGTGCCTTTCTCCCGCTCATTCTTCCGTATTTTGCGCCTGCAGCTGCGACAGGATCCCCTGTGCGATGCATTCCGCCAGCATCTGCTGACCGTCCTCGCTGCGCAGGAGGGCAAGCTCAGCCGCATTGGTGATGAAGCCCGCCTCCACCAGCATGGCGTCCATGCCACTGGCATCGACCACATAGAGCGGGGCGTTCACCGTGCTCTTGATCCCGCGCTCATGGCTCCAGCCGCGCTCAGCAAATTCCGCATGGACCTGCTGCGCCATATCGAACATCATCTCGCTGTCGGCACGGATATACGTCTCATAGCCAGACGCAGACGCATCCTCTGCGGCGTTCAGATGGATCGAGATCAACATGTCCGCGCGGGCCTGCTGCGCGATGCGCACCCTTGCGGCAAGGTCCTCTGCTTCCTGCGGCGGCCAGCTGAGTGCATCGCTGTTTCGGGTATAGACCACACGCACGCCGTCCTCGCGCTCCAGGATCGCACCGGTCTTCAGCGTGATCTGCAGCGTGATGTCCTTCTCCATGGTACCATCTTCCGCCACGCTTCCCGGGTCATACCCGCCGTGCCCGGCATCGAGCACGATGATCCATTCTGGCGGATCGATCAGATCAGTGAGGAAGCGGACGAGCTGCTGTCCCGGCTGCACGGACAAAAACAACGCGGCCGCTGCGGCGGCCAGCGCGATCCACAGACCGTTTTTCCTCCTGCTGCTGCGGCGCCGTCTTCGCGAACGCCGTCGGTTCATCAGTCTCCTCCTCCTTCAACCCCAACATTATATCATAATTTTCGTCATTTTCCGCACATGTCCGGTTTCCCTGTCTCTCTTTTTGTTATAATGAGTGCGGTGAAGAATATGATCAAACATATAGTATTTGATATCGGGAACGTGCTGATGCACTGGCAGCCCCAACGCTTCTTCCATGATCTGCGCCATCATGAAGAGCTGTGTTCCCTCCTTTTTCGTTCCGCCAGATGGCAGGAATATGACCGCGGCGCATGTACGCTGGATGATCTGCGTCAGGCGTATGTCCAGGCGCATCCCCAGCACCAGCAGGCCATTTGTTACATGCTGGATCACTGGACGCAGGTCCTTCATCCCATCAGCGAGATGAACGCCTTTCGTGCAGACTGCCGCAAGCGCGGCTATGGCATCTACATCATCTCTAACCTGAGCGAGGATTCCGCGCGCTCCCTGCAGGCGCGATACCAGCTGTTCGATGAGCTGGACGGCGCCGTCCTCTCTTATCAGGAGCGTCTGCTCAAGCCGGATCCGAAGATGTTCTCCCTGCTGCTGAGCCGCTATCAGCTCGACGCCGATGCCTGCCTGTTCCTGGATGATGCCCAAGACAACATCCGCGCCGCCCTCGATGCCGGCATGAACGCCATCCTCGTGGATGATCCCCACGCCGCCATCATGAAAGCGAGGAAGCTGCTATGCTGAAGACAGGCATGCGCATCGAAGGCACGATCCAGAGCGCCAAGCGCGGACAAGGCGTGATGCGCCATGGCAAAGACACCATCTTCGTGCGGCACGCGATGCCAGGGGAACAAGTGCGTGTGCGCATCGGCAAACCGCTGCGCGATGGCTGGAGCGCGAGCCTCGACACCGTGATCAAGGCGCATCCGCACCGGATCGAACCGCCATGTCCGCTCTATGCGCGATGCGGAAGCTGTCAGCTCATGCACCTCGACGCACAAGGCCAGCTCCAGTGGAAAAAAGAACAGATCGTGCGGGAAGTAAACAAGGTAAGACTGCCGCTGCGGGTCCATGATGTCGTCGGCATGGAAGACCCTGACCATTACCGCAACAAGATGATCATCGGCTTCGGCCGCGATGAAAAAGGCCGTCCGTGCGCCGGGCTCTATGAGGAGTTCAGCCACCGCATCGTGCCTTACCGCCGCTGTCTGATGCACCCGGAAGCCTGCGACGACATCGCCGCATCGATCCTGGAGCTCATGGTCCGCTTCCGCATCGAGCCTTATGACGAAAGGCGCAGGGGCGGTTTCCTGCGCCATGTGCTGATCCGCACCGATCATGATGTGCGCGAGATCCTCGTCACCCTGGTCTGCACCAGCGATGTCTTTCCTTCCCGCAAGGCGTTCATCAGTGAGCTCATCCGCCGCCACCCCGCCATCCGCACCGTCGTGCTCAACGTCAACCGCCGGCAGACCAGCGTCGTGCTCGGCAAAGAAGAACGGATCCTGTATGGCAGAGGCTTCATCACTGATGAGCTGCTGGGGAAGACCTTCGCCATCTCCTCTTCCTCGTTCTACCAGATCAACCACCGCCAGTGCGAGCGCCTGTATCAGAAGGCATACGACCTGCTGCGGCCAGATCCGCGCATGCGCGTGCTCGACGCTTACTGCGGCATCGGCACGATCGGCTTATGCATCGCCGATTCCATCCGCACGCTGACCGGCGTCGAGATCAACGAACAAGCCGTGAAAGACGCCCGGGAAAACGCCCGCCGCAACCAGATCCGCAATGCCCGTTTCATCTGCGCGGACGCCACCCGCTTCATCATGGCAGAAAGCCAGCGGCATGCGCATTACGACGCCATCATCCTGGATCCGCCCAGAGATGGCAGCACCCCTGCGTTCCTCGATGCCTGCGCCGCGCTGCAGCCTGAACGGATCATCTATATTTCCTGCAATCCATTCACCCAGATCCGCGATCTACGCTACATCATGGCCAAAGGATATCGGTGCAGCGATATGTATCTTTTCGACATGTTTCCGATGAGCGATGACACAGAGTCAGTCTGTCTGCTTACCCGGCAGTGAGCCGGGTTTTTTTGATATGGCGCTTCAGCTCTTGCATCAGGCGATAAGCCCGCCATGTCCATGGCCGCAGCGGCATCAGAAAGTCTCCCAACAGTTCGACGACATCCGCATGGAAACCGCGCTTGAAGGCAAATACGCCATAACCATCCTGATCTTTCTCAAACGATCCGCTGATGCCGTAGAAATTATAGGCGCGCATCCCCGCATGCTTCGCTGCGCGGATCATATGCCATTGCATGGCATAGGCCGGGTGAAAATGCAGGAACCGCCCATAGGTTCCGCCCGCCAGATAGATCATTTCCTGACCATAGCAGATGAAGATCCCGCCGCCCATGAGCACCTTGCCTTCCTGCGCATAAAGCTCCAGCTGCCTGACTTCACGCAATTTCTGCTGAAGCTGATCCAGTTCTTCCCGCAGCATCTTCTGATGTCTGGCGCGTTTGCGGCTATATCCCTGGATCTCGCTGAGTTTGGTTTGCTTCTGCATCAGTTCTTTCCTAAGTGCCCGCTGGTATGCGGAAAGGTCCATTTCGGCCAAGATCAGCTTCACCTGACTGCCATAAGCCTGAAACAGCTCCCTGTAATAAGTCTCATCCTGTGTATCAAAACCGCGGCGTGCCGCTGTATGATCGATGATCCGCATGAAATCCGGCAGTTTCTCTGGCCCGGCCTGCGTGAGCTTGATCTGATTTCGCTGCGCCCGGCGGATCGCCCAGCGCGTCTGTGCGTCAAAGCGTTGAAACAGTGTCTCTTCATCTTTATTTCTGAGATCGAGCACAGACATCCAGCGGCACTGATTAGCCATGTCATAGCCTCTGGTAAAGCCCTGATGCGCAAATCTGCATGACTGCAGGTCATCCACGATCTTCTGGTTGCAAAAGCCGTCCTCCACGACTTTCCCATCCTGATCATGTTCCTGATAGGTCACGTATGGATCGATCTTCAGATACAGCCCATTGCGCTCTTTGGCAAACTGCTTTACGCCCTGACACATCGCTTGCGGCAGTTCATGGTCGGCATAGTCGAGCAGAAATCCCCTTGGCGCATAAAAGTAACGATAGCTGCCGTGCAGCTTCACGGACACTAGCAGCGTGGCCGCCGCCATTTCTCCATCGCGGCAGATGCCGACATAATGGACATCCCAGCCGCGCAGGGCAAACTTCCTTCCAGAATAGATCGAATTCAGAAAATTCGCGTATGGGTGTACGGACGCAAAGGCGTCATATTCTTTCTCACTTAGTTCCAGCAATGCGGAAAGAGCCATGCATATCACCTTCCTTATCTGCTCTTTCTCATTCTCCCACATCCCTTTGACACAGATGATACAACCCGGTAGTTACAACCGGTCAATACTGATCCGCAACATGTGTTCTGTCTTTAGCTTTGGCGCTTACAGGATCCATCATCACATCTATGTCATTTCTGAGCATATTTTATGATTCAGCTCTATTTATTTCAAATACTTATATCAAATGCTTTTCCATTACTTTTTTCTATATTATGTATCATAAAAAAGAGACGTGTGCATCGCACAGCCTCTTATGATCGATATGCTTATTTCAGCTTTCCATACTGCTCATCATCGACAGCCTCCAGCCATTCGTTGGAGGTGTTTTCACCTGGCACCTCAAAAGCCAGATGCGAGAACCAGCTGTCCTTCGCGGCGCCATGCCAGTGCTTGACGCCTGCCGGGATCATCACTGCGTCTCCTTCATGCAGCTCGCGGGCTTCCTTGCCCCATTCCTGATACCAGCCGCGTCCGCTGACACAAAGCAGCACCTGTCCGCCGCCTTTGTCCGCGTGATGGATATGCCAGTTGTTGCGGCAGCCCGGCTCAAACGTCACATTAGCAATGGCCAGATTTCCGCTGAGCACCGGGTTCAGATAGCTCTGACCGATGAAATACTGCGCATATGCGTCATTGGGCTGTCCAAGCCCGAACATGCCGCCGTGCATCTGCGCCTCATCTTCCGTCCAGATCTCCTTGGCCATATTGAAGGCAGCCCACGCCTTCGGCCAGCCGGCATAAAATGCCGCATGCGTGATGATCTCCGCGATCTCCTGACGGGTGATGCCGTTTTGCTTTGCGCTCATCAGGTGGTAGCGGAAAGAAGAATCCACCAGTCCCTGTGAGAGCAGCGCCACTACGGTCACCAGGGAACGATCCCGCAGAGAGAGCTTGTCTTCTCTGCTCCACACTTCTCCAAATAACACGTCGTCATTGAGCTGCGCGAACTTCGGCGCAAACTCTCCCAGGCCGTCTCTGCCTGCCGTCTGCTTGATGCTCATGTCGTCTCCTCCTTCATTGTTCCTGTGCTGTCCTGTTCTGATGGCGCAGCCAGTCGATCCGTTCCAGCTGCCGCTCATCATGATGGATCTGAGTCAGCACCTGTTCCCTGCGGCGCTCCAGCATCTCCATGCGCTGTCCCTGCCCATCCGTCCGCATATACCTCTGTGCCTCTCCCGCAGAGAAGCCGATGTCATGAAGCGTCATGAGCAGGCTCATCGCCGTGATGTCCGCCTCATCATGATGGTCATTGCCGCAAGGCCGGCGAAGCTGCTCATATTCCCGCAAGATATGCTCGGGAATGCCGCAGCATCGTTCTGCTTCTTCTCTGGTCACGCTTTCACTCTCTTTTCAGACAACTGTATTGTAGAACACGCCGACAGAATTGTAAAATACCTGTCATTCATGTCACCTCATGCTTCAAAAGCATGTCAGAAGAAAAGCAGCCGAAGCTGCTTTACTGCTGAGCACGGATGAGGTTGAGCGTTCCTCCTGCGCGCAGCGTCTCGATATCCAGTTCGCTGAGATCATAGCCGACCTCAAAGCGGATGCCCTTGGTCACGTTTTCCACCGTCAGGGTGCCATCGACGCGCAGATCGCGCACATGCTCCATGCGCAGCTCATCCATATCGTCGATCCGCGCATAGTCCGCCTCGTCCAGGAAGGTCAGCGGAAGGATGCCGAAATTGATGAGGTTAGCCTTATGGATGCGGGCAAAACTCTTGGCGATGACCGCCTTGATGCCCAGATACATCGGCGCCAATGCCGCATGCTCACGGCTCGAGCCCTGTCCATAGTTTGCGCCGGCGATGATGTAGCCGCCGCCATTCGCCTTGCAGCAGTCATGGAAATCCGCCTTATTGTTCATGAAGACAAACGTAGAGATCTTCTCGATGTTGGAGCGGTAAGGCAGCACTTTGGCGCCGGCCGGCGCGATATGATCGGTCGTGATGTTGTCTTCGACCTTGATCATCACCTTTTTGTCGATGGTATCCGGCAATGCCGTGTTCATCGGCAGCGGGCGGATGTTCGGTCCGCGCACGACTTCCACCGTCTCTGGATGCGCACGCTCAGGCTCGATGAACATGGACATGTCCGCCTGCATGAACGCCGGTTCCTGCGGGATCTCATAAGGCAGATCGAGCGGGCTGCTCAGCTCGCCGTTGATGGCGCTCAGCGCTGCCGTCTCCGGTGAGACCAGACATACCTTGGCGCTCAGCGTGCCGCTTCTGCCATAGAAATTGCGGTTGAACGTCCGCAAAGACACCGCGTCGGTGATCGGGGACTGCCCCATGCCGATGCACGGTCCGCAAGTGCACTCGAGGATACGCGCGCCGGCCGCGATCAGATCGCTCAATGTCCCATTGCGTGACAGCTCCATGAAGATCTGGCGGGAACCCGGCGACACCGTCAGCGATACGTTTGGATGCACATGCTTCCCCTTGAGGATATTGCCCACAGACACCAGGTCATGATAGCTGGAATTGGTGCAGCTGCCGATGCAGACCTGATCGATCTTCATGCCGGCGACCTCGCTGACCGCACAGACATGGTCAGGGGAATGCGGCAGCGCGATCATCGGCTCAAGCTGCGCCAGGTCGATGGTGATGGTGGAATCATAGACCACATCCTCATCTGGCTGCAGCTCGCTGAAGTCTTCTTCCCGTCCCTGCTGCTTCAGGAAGGCCAGCGTGTTCTCATCGCTGGGGAACAGCGAGGAAGTAGCACCCAGCTCTGCGCCCATATTGGTGATGGTCGCCCGCTGCGGGACGCTGAGCGTCTTTACGCCGTCACCGAAATATTCCAGCACACAGCCGACGCCGCCCTTGACGCTGAGCATCTGCAGCACCTTCAGGATGATGTCCTTGGAGCTTACCCCGCGGCGCAATGCGTTCTTCAGCTCTACGCCGATGATCTTCGGCATGCGCAGATGGAAGGGATGCCCGGCCATGGCACAAGCCACATCGAGCCCTCCCGCACCGATGGCCAGCGCGCCGATGCCGCCGGCAGTCGGCGTGTGTGAATCTGATCCCAGCAGCGTGCAGCCAGGCTTGGCAAAGCGCTCCAGGTGCACCTGGTGGCAGATGCCGTTGCCGGCCCGGGAAAACAATACGCCGTGGCGGGCAGCAACGGTCTGCAGATACTTGTGATCGTCCGCATTTTCAAATCCGCTCTGCAGCGTATTGTGGTCGACATAGCTCACGCTCAGGTCGGTCTTCACCTGATCCACGCCCATCGCCTCCAGCTGCAGATAGGCCATGGTCCCGGTGGCATCCTGCGTCAGCGTCTGGTCGATACGGATCGCGATCGGCTCTCCGCGGATGATGACGCCCTCCCGCAGATGGTTCTGAATGATTTTTTCTGTCATGCTCGGCATGATTCCAACTCCCCTCTTTATTCAATCAAACAATCGTATTATAGCATAAAATGTAAAAGAATATGGAAAATGTTTCATTTTTAATGAAAATGTGTGATATAATTATGAAAATAATGTTGAAAGGAGTGATCAGATGGAGTCAACTTTCGATTCCTGTTTTCAGCTGGCGGTAACGCAGAACCAGATCGACAACGATCTATACCGGCTGTACAACGTAAAAAAAGGTCTGCGCAACGAGGATGGCACCGGCGTGCGGATCGGCCTGACCCGCATCGCGGACGTCGTCGGCTATGAATATAAGGACGGGGTGAAGACCCCGTGCGAAGGAAAGCTGATCTACCGCGGCTATGAGATCCGCTCACTGGTGGAAAATAAAGCGCATATGGGCTTTGAGGAAACCTGCTTCCTGCTGCTGTTCGGCTGGCTGCCCAGCGCAGAGCAGCTGAAGCGGTTCCACGAGCTGCTGACCAGCGCATACGAGCTGCCGCACCGCTTCATGGAAGCCAACATCCTCCCGACCCATTCTTCGCATCTGATGAACCGGCTGCAGCAGATGGTGCTCGCGCTGTTTGACTATGATCAAGATCCGGAGGACACCTCCCCGCAGAATACCCTGCGGCAGGGGATCGAACTGCTGGCGCGCATGCCGGCGCTGATCACTTCGCTGTTTCAGGTCAAGCAGCATCACTATGACCGGCAGTCGCTGACGATCCACTATCCGCAAGAGGAGCTGTCCATCGCGGAGAACATCCTCTATCTGCTCAGAGAGGATCACCGCTATACGCCGGCAGAGGCAGATACGCTCGATGTGCTGCTCATGCTGCACGCCGATCACGGCGGAGGAAACAACTCCACCTTCACCAACGTGGTCGTCGCTTCTACCGGATCTGATTTTTTCTCCACCATCAGCGCATCCATCGGCTCATTGAAGGGGCCAAGACATGGCGGTGCGAACCAACGCGTCGTGGAGATGATGGCGGACATGCAGAAGGAGATCGGTCTGGAGCCCAGCGACGAACAGCTCCGCGAGATCCTGATGCGCCTGCTGAACCGCGACTTCTATGACCATGCAGGGCTCATCTATGGCATCGGCCATGCCATCTACACCCTTTCCGATCCCCGCGCTGAGATCATCCGTTCTTACTGCGAACGGCTGGCCAAGGAAAAGGGACGGGAAAAGGAATACACGTTTTATGTCCGTTTCGAGAAGATGGCGATTCAGATCATCAAGGAAGTCAAAGGCATCGACGCATGCGCCAATGTCGATCTGTACAGCGGCTTTGCCTATACGATGCTCAACATCCCGCAGGAGCTGTATACGCCCCTGTTTGTCTGCAGCCGCATCTGCGGCTGGCTGGCCCACAACATCGAAAACAAATTATATGACGGAAGGATCATGCGTCCGGCCACCCGTTATGTCGGCGAACTGCATGACTATGTGAACATGGAGGAACGTAAAGATGAAGACTGTTACCGTATTTAAGGGAGACGGCATCGGACCGGAGATCACCGATGCGGTGCTCAAGATCCTGAAGGCTGCCAAAGCGCCGCTTTCCTATGAAATCTACCAGGTCGGCCTGCCCCTGTATGAACAAAGCGGGGAGCTGGTCAGCGAAGAGGCATTCGCCTCCTTCGAGCGCACCCGCGTGCTGCTCAAATCGCCGATCACCACACCGGTGGGATCGGGATTCCGCTCCATCAACGTCATGCTCAGGAAAAAGTATGACCTGTATGCCAATGTGCGCCCTGCCCGCAGCAACCCGGCCATCGTCACCCCATTCAAGGATGTCGACATCGTCACCTTCCGCGAGAACACCGAAGATCTCTATGTCGGCGTAGAAGAACAGATCGATGAAAACACCGTGCATGCGACGAAGATCATCACGCGCAGCGCCAGCGAGCGCATCATCCGCGACGCCTTTGCCTATGCGCGGGCCAATCACCGCCGACGCGTGACCTGTGTGCATAAGGCCAACATCCTGAAGATGAGCGACGGGCTGTTTCTCTCCGTCTTCAAGGAGATCGCTGCCGAATATCCCGATATCACGGCAGACGACAGGATCGTGGACAACATGTGCATGCAGCTGGTGCAGCATCCCCAGCAATATGATGTGCTGATCATGCCGAACCTGTACGGCGACATCCTCTCCGATCTGACCAGCGGGCTGATCGGCGGGCTGGGACTGATGCCCAGCGCCAACCTGGGCAGCGAATATGCCATGTTTGAAGCCGTACACGGCAGCGCGCCGGATATCGCAGGCAGGCACATCGCCAATCCGACCGCTCTGCTTTGGTCCGCGTGCATGATGCTCGATCACCTGGATGAGCAGGCATGTGCCCAAAAGATCAAAGACGCAGTCAACCAGGTGCTCATGGATCACGAACACCTGACGCCTGATCTGGGCGGCAGCGCCACCACTGAGGAATACACACAGGCGATCATCGACGCGCTGGCTGAATAAAAAAGAAACGGAATGTGCCGCGAAAATGCGGTCCATTCCGTTTTTTTCTTGATCCTTCAAAAAGGCTGTCCGATCAGCGATTCAAGATGTCGATGATCGGCTGATAGTAATCGTAACGTCCGTCTACATACTGCAGCGCATCATAAGCGATGCCTTTTGCCTTATCTAGATCGATATCCTCATAGACATGTGCAAACCGGTAGTAAACGTAATCCTTGATCTTATTGTCGCGGATGATGTAGCCGTAGTCCGCATCGCCGCGGCCATAATCCTCATGCAGGATATACAGGTCAGCGATATCCATCATCAGCTCATTGTTGTAAGCAGCGAACAGATCTTCAAACTGTGAGAGGATCGCATAGGCAAAATTCTCATAGAACTTGACATCGTCATACTGCCACTGCGGCAGGACACGGCGCGCCAGCGTCATGAAATGCTTCATGAATGCCATCAGATCCGCCTTGACCACTTCATGCATGCCTTCCTCATTGCGGATGCCGCGATGCTGCGCGATCATGAGCAGATGCTCCCACAGATGGAACTCGCTCAGGTATTCTTCTCCATCCTTCTCCAGATCATCGCTCAGCACATATGCACATGCCTGAGCAGTCTCATCGGCCATCTTCGGGAAGTCGCTCGCCTTGAAGTCCATCGTGTCTGCGACCTTCTTTACCGTCACGTCGGTCAGATCGCGGTCATAGCCGTCCTCCTCATAATGGAAGGCATCTTCCTCGAGGCGGAAATCCGTCTTGATCTTCTCCACGATCACAGCTGGATCTGACTCATGCATCAGCTCTCTGGCATAGTCGTCATACGTATAAGAGACGCCCATCGCCTGCATCATCGCGATGCAGGAATCCAGGCTGAAGCGTTCATACTGCGCCATCTTCTCCGCCTGCGCCGCCTTCTTCGCTTCTGCAGCCTTCGCTTCCGCTGCTTTTGCCTCTGCGGCCTTGGCCTCCGCGCTCGCTTCCGCCTTTTCGACCGGCTTCTTCACCTCTGCAGCCTTGGTCTCCGCCTTTGCGGCAGGCTTCTTCGCTTCCGCTTTCTTCACGGTCTTCTTGGCAGCTGTCTTCTTTGCCGGGGCCTTGGCTGCCGGCTTCTCCGCTGCTTTTTTCGCCGTCTTCGCAGCAGGCTTCGCCGCCGCTTTCTCCACAGGCTTTTCCTCCGGCTTTGCCGCAGGTTTCTGAATAGGCGCCGGACGAGCAGGCGTATTACGGCCCTCTACGGCGTTCTGAGGCGCTCTTTCCGGCCGGGCATGAACTTCCCCACCAGATTGCCGCAGCGCCGCTCCAGGGGCTTCTACGGGCCTCTGCGCCGCATTTGGCATCGGTTGCCGGATAGGAGCCGTCCCGGAAAGCGGAATACTGCTTCCAAACACCTTGCCCGTACTGTCAACAGCAACATCGGCAAACTGCAGACCGAAACCGGCATCCGACAGCGCAGCACTCAATGCCTCATCCTGGGCAGCCTGCACATAATCGGTACCTTCTTCCGCACTGTGCTGCGAGATGTAACTGCTGATAGGCTCTGCATCACTGCGGTCCAGATAAACTCTGGCCTCCATAATCGCAAGCTGTTCCGTGATTCGCAGGGTAGTCAGTTTCATGCGGCCCTGTGGGTGACGCAGACGGAACCACAGTTTCTGATAAGGCAATTCCAACTGCAGCATTTCCTCATTGGTCTTTCTGGACACCTTATGGCGCAGAAATTTGAGCGGATCAAAGCCAGGTACCTTGTTCAGTTCTGCCACTGCCGGAATTGTTTTGTACATCATAGGCATCGGATTACTTTTTTCATTCATGTTGGAAACTCCTTTCTGACATAAAAATAGGAGACGCCAAGTGCTATTTCTGCATCTGACCTCCCTTTTTTAACTTGCGTTCTTTAATTGTTCTTCCAATACAGCTGGAATGGGGATACCGGCTTTCTTTGCGTAGGCTTTGAAATACATCTGGATGCGCATACCCAGTAGCGTATTTCGCTTGCCGATCTCATTACGATGGATTGCCATAAACAATACCTGTTTCTGCCCAATCAGCACCACCCGCTTTTTGGCACGCGTGATTCCGGTGTAGAGCAGATTACGGTACATCATGATGGTGTGCGCTTTGAGCAGCGGCATAATGACTGTTTCATACTCAGAGCCCATAGCCTTGTGGATCGTAGTAGCATAAGCCAGATCCACATTGCTCAAATCATCTACGCCATATTCCAGCGTCCTGCCAGCACCAAAATCCATGCCGATCTTTTTGCCCTGGTCAGTGTCCTTAATATACCGGATGAAACCCAAATCACCATTAGATACCTTTTCTGTGTTCTTGGTCTGCATGATGCGGTCATTGATCCGGAATATCTTGGGGCCGAACTTGATTTCCTCCTCCGCAGAGCGGAATGGGTTGACCAATTCACGAATGGTCTCATTCAGCTGTTCCGACGACGCGGCGCCTTCTGAACGGAAAGGTGAAAGAATCTGCACATTCTCAATGCCACTCTCCTGTATCTCCAAACAATACCGTTCTGTAATCTTTTCAGCGGTGTCTTCCTGACTATCACCAGA
>UQPV01000053.1 GCA_900543035.1 uncultured Solobacterium sp. | reverse complement strand
TCACAAAGTGACGTTCAAGAGCCTGGACAGGTCAAAATAAACTGCATTTTTTCTGTAATAGAATATGACGCCCTACACCCATAAAGATCTGGTAGGATGATCTCGAAGCCGAGGAAGGCTTCAAACAATAGCTTTTTCATTCTTTTCCCATCCCTGAGAAGGCAGCTGGTTCCCGCAGCTGCCTTTTCGCCGTCATGAGAAAAATAGTGCAAAAAAAGCGCAAATGATGCTAAATTATCATGATTTAGTTGAAAAAATGCTAAGAGGGGATTATAATACTTACATAGTATAATGAAAGCGTTTACCATATCTTTCTGAAAACAGAATGGATAATTGGGGGAATGAGGAGGGCATGTGATATGGCAATTTATGATATCCTGACAACGCACAAGGATCAAAGAGACGGCGGCGATATCTGTTCATTCAACGGATATCTGGAAGACTACTTGGGGATGATCGAAGAAGATGAGACGAAGACAAGGGAGGCTGAGGCATTCCGGTTCCTGCACGGACTGGATGAGAATCTCAGGATCTGCACGGATCTTCATCTGAATATCAACCGCGATGCGATCGCCAATCAGATCATCCGCTATAAGGATGCGTTCAAAATGCCCGATGGTGAGATCTGCGTGCCGTATATCGTATATGGAAAGGATGATGGCGGACAGCGCGCCAGCATCATCCTGTTCGGCGGCCGTGAGGATTATGTCTTCGCCAAGGCATATTATTATGTGATCAGCGAACCGGACAACATGTACGAGGGGACGAGAAATGAGATCGTGTCCATGGTGTGCGGGGAAGACGTGGACGACGTGTTCCGTGACGCGATGGAACGCTATTTCGGACGTAAGGAGAAGGCTGGCATCGTGCAGCGTTTTGCGGACCGCCGCCTGTTCAAGAACTATGATGAGATGATCGAGCTGGCGAAGGAACGCGGCGAGCGTTTGCAGGAAGAGGCAAGGGAGGAGCTCCCGAAGCTGCAGGAGGACGCGCAGCCGGCGATCTATTCCTATATCATGAGATGGTTCCTGCTGAAGAAGTTCTGCTATGTGCAGTACATGATGGACAAGCGCAAGCTGCAGGAGGAATACGAGGGCAACGTGAAGAAACAGCGTCACGGAGCAAAGGACCGCAGCGATGCCATCAGCTTCATCTCCTATCGAGAGATGTGGCAGATCGCAAAGAGCCAGCCGGAATAAACCGTATCGGCAATGAGGGATCCTATAAGGGAAAGCCCTCTTTTCTTTTTGGGCGCGCTGAAACCGGAAAACCCGTTAAAAAACCGACGGGCGGCGCCATTCTTAATTGACAAGAAATAAGCAAGTACTTATAATATATATTGTCAAAAGGAGGACTTTGAAAATGACAGTAAAAGTTGCGATCAATGGATTCGGACGTATCGGACGTCTTGCATTCCGCCAGATGTTTGGGGCAGAGGGCTATGATGTCGTTGCCATCAACGACCTGACTTCTCCTGAAATGCTGGCTCACTTATTAAAATACGACTCCACTCAGGGCCGTTATGCGCTGGCTGACACGGTTTCTGCCGGTGAAAGCTCCATTACTGTTGATGGTAAGGAAATTACGATCTACAAGGAAGCAGATGCAAAGAACCTGCCTTGGGGCGAACTGGGTGTTGACGTTGTTCTGGAGTGCACTGGCTTCTATACATCCAAAGCAAAGGCAAGCGCACATATCGAGGCTGGCGCTCGTAAGGTCGTTATCTCCGCTCCTGCTGGAAACGACCTGCCGACCATCGTTTACAATGTTAACCATGAGACACTGAAGCCGGAAGATACGGTTATTTCTGCCGCTTCCTGCACCACGAACTGCCTCGCGCCGATGGCTAAGGCACTGAATGATCTGGCTCCGATCAAGAGCGGTATCATGACTACGGTTCATGCGTACACTGGTGATCAGATGACGCTGGACGGACCGCAGAGAAAGGGCGACAAGCGTCGTTCTCGTGCGGCTGCATGCAACATCGTGCCGAACTCTACGGGTGCTGCAAAGGCAATCGGTCTGGTTATTCCGGAACTGAACGGCAAACTGATCGGTTCTGCACAGCGTGTACCGACGCCTACAGGATCTACGACTATCCTGGTCGCTGTTGTTGACGGCAAGGTAACTAAGGAAGAGATCAACGCTGCCATGAAGGCTGCTCAGACTGAGTCCTATGGTTATACGGAAGAAGAACTCGTATCCAGCGATATCGTCGGAATGCGTTATGGTTCTCTGTTCGATGCTACACAGACAATGGCTCACGACATGGGCGATGGAACGACTCATGTACAGGTCGTTGCTTGGTACGACAACGAAAACAGCTACACCAGCCAGATGGTTCGTACGATCAAGTACTTCTCTGAACTGAAATAATTCAGGAAATTCATCAAGCATCTCTTCGGAGGTGCTTTTTTTTCGGGTGTGACACAAAACGAGTGCAGTTGTTCAGCGAATATGATATAATAATTTCACGTAATCTGAAACGGAGATGAAAAAAATGCCGCTGAAGGAAAGACTAGCTGAAGGGAACGAAGATGCCCTGGAGGATGTGGATGAGCTGGATCTGGCTTATCTGCAGCGAATGAAGAAAAGCGGGATGGACGAGGATCTGCTGAAGCAGTTTCAGTCAATCACCTCAGAGATGAACGGGGAAGAAAAGGAGAAAGTGCAGAATGGATAATATATGGGTTTGGGTATTGGTCGGCGTGGTCGTCCTCGTCGTCATCCTCATCAGAAACTATCTGTTGCGTAAGACGTACACGAAGAAGATCATGAAGGCGATGTCAGAAGAGGACTATGACCGGTTTTATCATATCCTCGATTCGTTCTGGTGCAAGTTTGCGCTGCATCCGGCTGATCGTGAGATGATGCGTCTGAGCGCGGTGCTTTCACAGGGCGATACGGCAAAGATCGAGGATCAGATCAATTTGATGCTGCATATGCGCATGAAGAAGAAGCGCAAGGCAGCTGTGGCGATGCAGGGATTCTACTTCTATGTGGAGATGAAGAACCGGCGTAAGGCGGATAAGATGATTTCCATCGTTCAGGAAAATGCCGGTCCGCAGTCCGCCAAGGAGCTGAAGATGATCGCAAGCGTGCTTCTGCGCAAGGAAGCGAAGTATATCCATGAGATGCAGGCGTACTATGACAACGCGGTCGCTGATGAGCAGAAGGGCATGTTCGCCTATCTGCTTGGTCTTCAGTATAAATATAAGAATGATACGAGAAAGAGCAAGAAGTATCTGAAGGAAGCGCTGCAGAAGCTGAAGGGGACCCCTTATGAAGAGGAGATCCGCGGCCTTTTGAGCGAATCGGCTGAGTAACAACGGAAGACACGGTGTGTGCGCCCTCCTGCACAGACAGGAGCGCGCACGCGCGTGAACAATGGAAAGCATCTTTCAGGCGAGGCGTCAGGGACGGCCGCATGAAGAGCTTTTTTTGTATCAGGATCATCGGAAAGGAGCATGAAGATGAAGATCTATAACAGCATGAGCATGAAGGTGGAGACCTTCCGGCCTCTGCAGGAAGGCAAAGTGAGCATGTATGTGTGCGGACCGACGGTATATAATTACCCGCACATCGGGAACGCCCGGCCCATCGTGGTGTTCGACACGTTAAAACGAACCTTGCAGGCACTTGGCTACGAAGTGAAGATGGTGAGCAACTATACCGATGTGGATGACAAGATCATCAACGTGGCAAAGGAACTGGGAGTCAGTGAAAAGGAAGTAACGGATAAGTTCATAAAAGCATATAACGACGACCGTCTTTCGCTTCATGCCATGATGCCGGATGAAGCGCCGCGCGTGACGGAAACGATGGATGCGATCATCGCCTTCATCGATCTGCTGGTACAGAAAGGCTATGCCTATCAGGTGGGCGGAGACGTCTATTTCCGGGTCGGCGAAGTCAAGGAATATGGGGCATTGTCCCACCAGAAGACAGAAGATCTGGTGGTCGGCGCCCGCATCGACGAAAATGAACGAAAGGAGAACCCGCTGGATTTCACGCTGTGGAAACAGACGGATGAAGGCATCCAATGGGATTCGCCGTGGTCGAAGGGACGTCCGGGATGGCATACCGAATGTGTCGTGATGATCCATGACGTATTCGAACAGCCGCTCATCGACATCCATGGCGGCGGCATGGATCTGAAGTTCCCGCATCATGAGAACGAGATCGCTCAGGCCCGTGCCGCCTATGGCACTCCGCTGGCTAATTACTGGATCCACAACGGCATGATCGACATCAATGGTGTGAAGATGTCCAAGTCGCTGGGCAATGTGCGCTGGGCAAAGGATCTGATCGCGGAACATGGCGGAAACGTGATCCGCTGGATGATGCTTTCCGCGCATTACCGCGCGCCGCTGAACATGAGCGATGAGTCGCTGGAGACGAGCCATAAGGAATATGAGCGGGCAGCCAATTCGATGAAGCAGGGCTATGTCAAGCTGGCGCTGGCGCATGCGCCTCGCGCACAGGAAGCGGACGAGGGGCTGTATCGCGCCTTCCTCGATGCGATGGAGGATGACCTGAATACGCCGAATGCGTTTGCGGCCGTGTTTGAAGCATGCAAGCAGCTGAATACGGCAGTGCGTCAGCGTGAGCCGGATCTGGAGCGGATCGCGGTCCTCGTGCGGACGATGGAAATGATGATGGAAGTGCTGGGCATCGATATCCCGTGCCTGAATGTCAGCGATGAAGACTGCGCCTTGTATGGCAGATGGAGAGAAGCGGTGAAGGCGAAGAACTTTGAACAGGCGGACGTTTACCGTGCGCAGCTGATGGAGAAGGGCATCCTCTAAGATGGAGATCGTCAATTACAATGGCACTTCGCTGGCGTTCATCGGGGATGCCTGGATGAGCCTGAAGGTGCGGATGCATGTCCTGGAACAAGGTTATCAGCGTCCGCGGGAGCTGCAGCGCCGCTGCAGCAGCTGGGAATGTGCCCATGCACAGGCGAGGATGCTGCGTCAGCTGGAAGAGGAAGCGTTCTTCGATGAGGATGAGCAGGAGATCATCCGCCGCGGACGCAATGCGACCATCCACACCAAGGCGAAAAACGCCGATATCATGACCTATCGTCACGCGACCGCATTGGAAGCGGTGATCGGATACTTGTATCTTTATCACAAGAGCGAGCGGCTGGAGCTGCTGTGGCAGGCGATGGTCAGAATAGGAGAGACAGTATGACACAGTTCGTATATGGAAAGAATGTCGTCGCGCAGCTGCTGGATGACGGACGGAAGATCCATGAGGTCTGGCTGATGCAGGGGTTCCGCGATCAGAAGCTGGTGCGCCGCGTGCAGGAGGCGAGGATCCCGGTGAAATGGGTGAACCGGGCCCAGCTGGATGCCAAGGTGAAGACGAACCGGCATCAGGGCGTCGCAGCCTGCATCGACGCTTACCGCACATACAGCGTGGATGAGATCCTGGAGGCGATCCCGGAAGGGAAGAACGGGCTCATCATCATGCTGGATGAGCTGGAGGATCCCCACAATCTGGGTGCGATCTTGCGCAGTGCAGACGCCGTGGGCGCGGACGGCATCATCATCGGCCGTCACCGCAGCGTCTCGCTGACGCCGGCAGTGGCCAAGGTGAGCACCGGGGCGATCGATTCCGTCCGGGTATGCGCCGCCGCCAACATGGCACAGACGCTGCAGTATCTGAAGCAGAAAGGATACTGGGTGGTCGGCGCCGATATGGACAATGCCCGGGATTACCGGGAGGGAGACTATCAGGTCCCGCTGGTGCTCGTCATCGGCTCTGAAGGGTTCGGCCTTCGCCCGCTGGTGAAGAAGCAGTGCGATTATCTGATCCGTCTGCCCATGTGCGGGAAGGTCAATTCCCTGAATGCTTCAGTGGCATGCGCGGTGCTGCTGTATAAGATTTATGAACAGCGTTGCCCCCTTTGATCACTCTCCTCGATGGAGGGAATATGAGGGAATCAGAGCGTTATAATGAGTATGAACTCGTCTATATGATCTTGCAGGGCGATGAACACAGCCTGCAGCTGCTGCTTCATCAGTATCAGCCGAAGATCAACGCGATCATCAAGCAAAACTGCACTTATCAGGTCATGATCCGGCATCATGAGGGAGACCTGCATCAGGTTGCGGCCGCAGCCTTGATGCGGGCGGTGCTGGAATACCGGGAAGAGAAAGGAATCTCCTTTTCTACCTTCAGCGGCAAGGTGATCAGAAACGCGGTCATCGACTATCAGCGTTCGCTGTACCGCAAGGATTTCTCGCTGACGCATGAAGTCCTGCACCTGGATGCCGCTATTCACGCGGAAGGGACGATCGTGCTGCTCGATCTGATCGAAAGTCAGCGAGTCGAGGAAAACGGCGCGTTTTCGATTTATCGCGTCACGATGGAGATGCAGGAGGAAGAGCTGCGCAAGAGCATCAGCGAGCTGGAATATCAGATATTCTGTCTCAGGCGTGAGGGATACAGCTATCGCGAGATCGCACAGCGCGTGAACGTCACCGAGAAAAAGGTGGAGAACACGCTGATGAAACTGAGAAGGATGCTCAGGGGGATGTGAAGGAAAAGCTTTTCCTTTACTTTTCCCCTGCAGGATTATATAATAAAATAGATTGACGGGAATCTTGACTATGGGAAGCCTTTATGATAAAGTAGGTAAGCAATTGCGAAATGAGGTGGAACGTATGAAAGATAAAGTGATCCTGACATGCAGTGAATGTCTTTCACGTAACTACACGACGCACAAGAATAAGAAAACGCACACGGAACGCATAGAGCTGCGTAAATATTGCAGGAAATGCGGCAGACATACACTACATAAGGAAACCAAGTAAGGAGTGAGTTTTTATGTTGAAATGGTTCAGTATTTCCGGAATTCTGAAGGAAGTGAAGCGTATCCGCTGGCCGCACGGGAAGACCCTGGCCACCAACAGCCTGACGGTCATCGTCTTTACCGTCTTCTTCGGTATCTTCTTCCTGCTGTGTGAGGTCGTCGCCAGCGGCTTCCTGAGCCTGATCGGAATGTAGTAGGAGGAAGATGAATGAGCGAGCCGAAAAAAGAATGGTATGTGGTCAATACATATGCCGGCCATGAGAACCGTGTAAAGGAAAATCTGGAACGGCGTATTGAGACGATGGGCCTGCAGGACTTTCTTTTTCAGATCGTCGTTGCAGAGGAAAAGGAAATCGAATATAAAAACGGAAAAGAAGTCGAGAAGACGAAGAATCTGTTCAGCGGCTATCTTTTCGTGCAGATGATCATGACGGATGAAGCGTGGTATATCGTCCGTAACACACCGGGCGTGACCGGATTCATCGGATCCAGCGGCGGCGGTGCGAAGCCGTTCCCGGTGGCGGAAGAAGAGATGGAGAACATCCTGCGCCGGCTTGGACGGGCACAGAAGGATGTGCAGATCGACTTTGATGTCAAGGACCGCGTAAAGATCCTCGGCGGGGCGTTCAAAGGCTCAGAGGGAACGGTCGAAGCGCTGGACCCTGCTCGCCAGGTTGCGACGGTGCTCCTCGTGCTGTTTGGGCGCGAGACGCCGACAGAGATTCCCTACAGCGATCTGGAAAAAATCGAATTATGATCGAAAACAGCTTTGTACAGCTGTTTTTTCGCGTATTATGACAAAACTCATGAAGGAAAACCGCTATCCTGAAGACAGGAAGTGGTGAATATGCGTCAGCGGGCAGGAATGATCTGCTGCGTGGCGGGACTGGTGCTGCTGTTGGGACCGGATATGAGCGGCAGAGAGATGCTGGAACAAGCATATGCGCTGCTCAGGCAGAACTGGCCGCTGCTGCTGGTGCTGCTCGGGCTGATCCTGCTTTGGCCCAGGGGGAAGCGGCGCCGCGGCTGAGCATCCTTGATGAGAGAAAGGATGGATGACATGAACAAGACCTGCCTGATCGACCTTGACGGGACGATGTATTGCGGCGATACGCTGATCGAAGGCGCAAAGCGCTTTATTGACTGGATGCTGGAACACCAGCACCCATTTCTGTTCTTGACCAATAACGCGACCCGCACGAGAGCGGAAAATGTCGCGCATATGGAGAAGCTGGGCTACCGCGGGATCAAGCCGTCGCATTTCTTCACCAGCGCCATGGCCAGCGCCGCTTATGTGGCCAAGCAGAGCCATAAACGCCGCGCGTATGTCATCGGCATGGCCGGGCTGGAAGAGGCGCTGTTGGAACAAGGGTTCGAGCTGGTGCAGGATCAGGCGGACTATGTCTTCGTCGGCCTGGATAAGACGGCAGATTACCGACGTTACAGCGATGCGCTGAAGCAGCTGCTGGCCGGAGCAAAGCTGATCGGGACGAATACTGACCGGCTGATCGCGACGAGCCAGGGATTCGACATCGGCAACGGCTCGATCGTGAACATGTTCGAGTACGCCAGTTCGCAGACCTCGCCGCGCATCGGCAAGCCATATGCGCCTATCCTTGACCTTGCACTGGAGCAGCTTCAGCTGCATAGAGAAGATGTCGTCCTGATTGGAGACAATCTGGAAACGGACATCCGGCTGGGGACGGACAACGGCGTCGAGACGATCTTCGTGACCAGCGGTGTGCATAAGAGAGAAGATGTCCAGCGTTTGGGCGTCTTTCCTGACCATGTGGTGGACGATCTGCGGGAACTGATTGGCTGAGATGGCGAATTTTGTTTGCCAAAATGATGATGTGATGCTATAATGGGAAAGTAAATCCATATAAACGGGTAAAATGACAGAAAGGGGGAGTATGGTATGGAATTTTTACAGGTTTTGCTGATGTTGGTAGCGGTCGTATTGATAATACTCTCTTTGCTGCAGGGCGGAAAATCAGATGGCCTCAGTTCGGCGTTTACCGGAGCTGGTGATCTGAATCTGTTCGCAAATACAAAAGAGCGCGGGGCCGAGAGGATCATTTCCAATGCAACCATGGCAGTGGGGATCTTGTTCTTCTTCTTGGTCGTGTTGATTCGTGTATTGTCATAAAGGCCCTGGACGGGTCTTTTTTTATGAAAGGAGGGGATCAGGGTGCGTGAGCAGATATTGAAGCTGATGGATGAGTGTCCTGACCATCGATTCAGTGCAGAGGAGATCAGCGCGCATCTCCATGTGCAGGGAAGCGCGCAGCATCGGAAGATGATGCGGGAACTGAACGCGCTGGAGGATGAACTGACGCTGGCGCGGGATGAAAAAGAGGGGTATCAGCGAGCGGAACGCCTTGGTTATTTTCAAGGCAGGCTGCGCGTCAATGCCAAAGGATTCGGCTTTATCGACCGGGACGAGGTCAGCTATTATGTAGCCAGAGAACATCTGTGCCTGGGCATGGACAATGATCTGGTCCTGGCCCGCATATTGCAGGGCGGCGGCCATGAGACGGAATGTGAGGTCGTCCGCATCCTGGAGCACGGCAGCACGAAGTTTGTCGGCGTGGTCAAGAAAGATCGGAAATCGTTTTATTTCCTGCCGGACAAGGATCTGGGAAGACGGCGCATCACGGTGAGCAATTATGCGCAGTTTCCGCTCGTCCATGATTCCAAGGTGCTGGTGGAGATCGACTCATTCGGCAAAGAGCTGAGCGGACACATCACCAAGGTGCTGGGATATAAGTACGATCCGGGCATCGATATCCTGTCTTTGCTGGTGGAGAATGACATCTATACAGAGTTTGACAAAGATACGCTGGAGGAGATCAGGAACGTGCCTTCTGCGATCGATGAGCGCATGATCGACAAGGCCCGGCATGATCTTCGGGATCTGCAGACGATCACGATCGATGGGGACGATGCGCGTGACTTTGATGACGCCATCAGCATCAAAAAGATCCCTGAGGGCTACCGGCTATGGGTGCATATCGCCGATGTCTCTTATTATGTGCGGCCTGGCACGGCGCTGGATAAAGAGGCGTATCGGCGCGGGACCAGCGTGTATGTGACAGACAGGGTGGTGCCGATGCTGCCGCAGGTGCTCAGCAACGGCATCTGTTCCCTGAATCCGCATGAGGACCGTTTCACGATCACGGCGCAGATGGATGTGGGGATGGACGGCGCGGTGCGCAGCGCACAGATCTATCCGGCGATCATCCGCAGCGATGAGCGGATGACCTATGGCAATGTCAACCGGATCATCGCCAAAGATGAACAGCTGGTCCGCCGCTATGCGCATCTGCTGCTCATGATCGACAATATGATGGGGTGCAGCGCGCTGATCCGCAAACGGCGCCATGCGCTCGGCGCGGTGAATTTCGAGACGCGCGAATCAAAGGTCATCGTGGATGAGCAGGGCGTGCCGCAGGATATCGTCCTGCGCGAGCGCGGCGAATCCGAACGCATCATCGAGGACTTCATGATCGCGGCCAACGAATGCGTGGCCGCTTACCTGAAGTGGATGGATCTTCCGGCCATGTACCGCGTGCATGAGCAGCCGGAGCCGAAGAAGGTGCGCGCTTTTGCGAAGGTTGCCAAGACGCTGGGCTATTCGTTCATCGTCAATGTCAGCCACGTCTATCCAGGACAGTTTCAGCAGCTGCTGGAGGAAGCGCAGGGAGCGGACAATTATGATGTGCTTTCCGCATATATGCTGCGCAGCATGCAGAAAGCCCGCTATGATGTGCAGTGCCTGGGCCATTTCGGCCTCGGCCTGAAGGAATATCTGCATTTTACCTCACCGATCCGCCGTTATCCCGATCTTGTCGTGCACCGCATGCTGCGCAAGTATGTGTTCGCCCATGATCAGGATGCTTCGGCCATGAAGCGCGACAGCGAATGGATCGCACAGGCTGCCGAGCATGCCAGCGTGCGGGAGCGCTGTGCCCAGGAGGCCGAGCGCGATGTGGACGACATGAAGAAGGCGCAGTATATGGAACAGTATGTCGGCAGGACATATACCGGGAAGATCAGCGGCATCACCCGCTTCGGCATGTTCGTCGAGCTGGACAACACGATCGAAGGCCTGGTGCATATCTCGTCCATGAAGGATGACCGCTATCAGTATCATGAGGAAGCGCTGGCGCTGATCGGCGAGCATACGGCCAGACAGTACCGCATGGGGCAGAAGGTGCGCGTAAAGTGTATCGGCGCCAACCGTTGGAAGCGGCAGGTCGACTTTGAATTGGTGGAAAAGAGCGGACGTGCGGCGCGCAGTCCGCGTCCGGTCCATGGGGCAAGGCGGCGTCCGCAGCGCAAGCGGATGAAGCGTGCATGAAGCGCTTGCTCGCTGCCCTGCTGATCTTGCTGACACTGTGCGGCTGCCAGCAGGCTGACCAGCAAGAAACGTCGGATGACCCGCTCCCGCAGCAGGCCCGAAAGGAAGTCAGCTTCTTAGCTGCCGGAGACAACCTGATCCATGGTTTGATCTACGAGAGCGGGCTGCAGGAAGATGGCAGCTATGCGTTTGAAGAGATGTATGCGCGGGTGAAGCCGCAGATCGCTGCGGCCGATGTCGCCGTGCTCAATCAGGAGACGGTCTGCGGCGGAAGCGAGCTGGGCCTTTCTTCCTATCCGGCATTCAACAGCCCGGTCGAGATCCTGGATGCGGCGGCGGATGCCGGCTTTGACTGGCTCACCACGAGCACGAACCATGCCATGGATCTCGGCGAACAGGCCATCGTCAACCAGTTGCAGCACATCAGGACGCATCATCCGCAGATGGTCGTGACCGGTACGCATGACAGCGAACAAGATGCCGGCCAGCTGCGGGTCATCGTGCGAAACGATGTGCGCATCGGCATGCTGAGCTACACATACGGGCTCAATGGGATCGCATTGCCGGATGGCAAGGAATACCTGGTCGATCTGATCGATGTGGAAAAGATCGCGGCTGATCTGGCGGCGCTGAATGAAGTGAGCGACGTGCAGATCGTCGGGATGCACTGGGGAAGCGAGTATCAGTTCGAACCGGATGAGCAGCAGCGCGATCTGGCGCAGCAGCTGAGCGACATGGGCGCGGATGTCATCATCGGCACGCACCCGCATGTGCTGCAGCCGATCGAGGTGATCAGCGGGGAACAGGGCAACGATACGCTTGTCTTGTATTCGCTGGGCAACTTTGTCTCTGCGCAAGATGTGAACAGCCGCATGCTGGGCGGAATGGCCAAATGGACATTGGTCTATGAACCACAGACGAAGGCAGTCTCCATTGAAGATGTGCGCTTCGAACCGACGGTGATGTTCTTCGATGCCGCCGGGAAAGATGTGCAGGTCTGGCCGCTGTCCCAGTATGATGATACGCTCGCTGCCCGTCATCTGCTCAGTCAGCAGGGAGAAGACATGTCAAAGCGATATTTTACCGATCTTTGCCGAGAGATCATGGGCGGCATGATGGAAGAGGAGGATGAAGATGTCAGAGCGAAAAGTGATCGCATATAACCGGAAAGCATCGCATGATTATTTTCTGGAGGACCGCTATGAGGCCGGGCTTGAGCTGAAGGGAACGGAAATCAAGTCGATCCGTCAGGGCAAGGTGCAGCTGAAGGACGCCTATATCAGCTTTGTGAACAATGAGGCGTTCATCAAGGAGATGCACATCTCCGCGTATGCGTATGGCAACCGGTTCAATCATGATGAGACGCGCATCCGCCGGCTCCTGCTGCATCGGGATGAGATCCGCCGCTTGCAGCAGAAGGTGCAGCTGAAGGGCTACACGGTCGTGCCGATCTCCTTGTATCTGCATAAAGGGCTGGCCAAGCTGGAGATCGCGCTGGCCAAGGGAAAGGATCTGCACGATAAGCGCAACGCACAGAAGGAAAAAGATGCCAGACGCGAGATCGAAAAAGCATTGAAGAATCACTGGTAGTGTGCTACACTATCAGTACACACGGGGCTGTACTGGTTTCGATAGGGGTCAGTCTGGTGCGGACTACAGTCGTGTGGCTACGTAAAGGCCGCTTAAAAATAACTGGAAACAATTTCAGAACTGCGAATAACTTCGCATTTGCTGCTTAATTAACCGATAACGGTCTGCAGCCTCCTTCCGCGTTTTGCTTTCGGGCGCGGAAGTTGAGACAAGATACGGGAGCCAGGCGCATGCGGAGGCTGTCCGGACGCATGCGATGGAAATCTCAGGACAGAACGTCACAGATGTTCGTTCATAGCGTTCTGTGATCTGATCATTATGAACTAAACTGTAAACGTTCGTACGGGGGACGGCTTTTAGACAGGGGTTCGACTCCCCTCAGCTCCACCAGAATGAAGAGAAAGCCCTTGCGGCTTTTTTATTTCGCTTTACCAACGATTTGGCGACATAATACTTTTCAAGCAATGAAACAAGCTTACAAAGTATATAAACTATCATAATTTTGATACCAGATACATTGTTCAAACTAACTAGATCACCAATTAGTGGGTTAAGCCTTTCAAAAAAGAATAGCGTGGACATATTTCTCAATTATTTTTCAAAAACCACCTGATTGTGTGGGGTGCTTTCTTTTTAGAAGTGTTACTATAAAGTAGCTTAAACAGGCTTTTATCTTATACGCACAAAAAGGAGGAGTTTTTGATGAAACTAAAAAAATGGGGAGCGCTCTTGCTTGCATTATGCATGATAGTCATGGTGTTCCCGACAACTGTAATGGCGAATGGAGATTCTCTTGCAGGGCCAGATGCGGAAAAGAAGGTCATAGAAAATGATCTTATTGTTCAGCTCCCGTCTTCGTTGGATGATATGATTGGTACGTCAGCTGGTAATGGTGATTGGCTGGCTGTCGCGGCAGAACCAACGTGGGAGGACGGTTCTATTCTTGATTATGTCGTACCCACTCAGGAATTTTACGATAGCACCGGTAAAAAATTAACTGCTGCTGACACATTCCAGAATAATAGCCGATATACGATGAAAATGACGTTCCAATCATTTGAGTCTTATCATGGAGATTACTATTATGTATTGTCTGGGAAAAACAATGTTTATGTACAATATATGAATGGCACTGGTGAAAGAGAGCCTATGAAGGTTACCGTAAATAAAGATGAGAATGGTAATCCGGTAATCACGGCAACTTACAGCTTCTCAATTGGCACGCCTCCGGAAGAACCATCACAAGAGGCAACCTATGAATGGGTTCTTTCCAGATGGGACGACTCTGCAAATACACCTTTAGACAAAGTAACTGCAGTCATTGGACAGCCAATCCAATATAGAGCGCAGGTTATTGAAACTCGCCCGGACGGAACGAAGTCACCTGTGAGTACAGAACAAATGGATCTTCAATGGGGCTACACTTATGTAACTACTGATATTGACATCACAGTGACGACATACTCTACCGGTTATATATTTACTATTACCGGAAATAAGCCGCTTGAACGTCCTGATGGTTTAATCTTATATACTGAAAACGTCGGTCCTGATCCATGTGTAGAAGCATGTTTTGATTTTGAAGTAGTTGAGCCTACAGAGATTGAATCAGACACAGTTTACAATATATCCGATAAGGATGGGCAAGATTTATATTATCGGTATCGGCCTACGGATGCGCCTGATGATGGATCTTACCGATCTTACACTCTTTGGACAGATGGTGGAACTGCAGAAGCCACAGGTAATGGCATTTACGCTGGGGAAAAGCGTTATAATACTTACCGCAGACAGGGCACCGATCCTATTAATTTTCAGTTTTCTCCAACAACCGATCATGCTCGATTCGAACTTGTTGAATCAAAACGAGTGACAAAAATCGAATTTTTGTCAGTGCCGGACAGCATGATTCAAGATATTCGTGAAAACGGAAGCAAAGCGAATCTTAACGGATTTACATTTAAGGTCACATATGCAGACGGCAGCACACGAACATATGAGTATTCTGGAAAAAAAGATGATAATTATTTCGTTTATCATATGGATTGGACTCCGGACGGGAATATATATGATTGTTCCTACGATTCAGAAAATAACGCCATAAGCATTTTGGGATTCAAAGAACCTGATGCCCCGACAATCGAATACTATAAGATACCTGATGAGTCAAAAGTCAACATTAAGGAAGGTCTCAGTGAAGTGACCGGTGATCTTGGAAATACGGAATACAATACGGTTGAAAAGATTGAAAACAAATTAACGGAAACCATCGTTTCCAACGAAGGCTACATAGCAGACAATACCGCGCTTTATGATATTGAGCTTGTGACAAGCGAAGATGGCGGACAGACTTGGGTTCCGGTTACTGCTGAGAATTTCCCGGCAGAAGGCATTGTGGTAACACTTCCTTATCCTGAGGGAACCAATGCCGCAGACTATGACTTTACCGTTGCCCATATGTTCGATGAAGATGTGAATGGACACAAAGCCGGAGAAGTGGAGACCCCTGAAGTAACAGAGGGTGAGAATGGCATATCCTTCCGCCTGACGGGAACCTCTCCTGTCATGGTCGGATACAAAAAAGTAGCTGCGGCTCATACGCATTCTTATGGAAAATGGACAGATTGTAAGGATGGCATCAATCACCAACGCTCCTGTTCCTGCGGAGATGTTCAGAAAGAAACTCACGTTTGGGATGACGGAAAGGTCACAAAAGAGGCAACAAAAGATGCAGAAGGTATCAAAACATATACTTGCAAGACCTGCGGCGCAACAAAAACGAAAAGCATCCCTAAATTAACTTCCGACACGATGCCATCTAAGCCTGGTGATTCTACAAATCCGAACACGGATACAACATCACCAAAGACCGGAGATTCAGCGAACATTGCTTTGTGGATAGTAGTTATGCTCGCATCTGCGGCTGGATTAAGCTGTACTTATTTTGTAAAACGCAAAAAAGTTAATAACTAATTAAAGTAAGATACCCACAAGCCGAATGATGCTTGTGGGTATTGCTTATTATTAGAAAGGCCGAATAAGCTACCCTTTTGTGTGGGGCGAATTTGGCTTATTGCGCTATAATAACCTTATTATGTTCTAGCTGCATCGATCGGCTTGAACCATCTTTTGTAAGGAGGGGGGGATAGAATGGGCGAGCGTAAAAAATTCGTTGTTCGGATTTTTGTGGCAGCGGCGCTGTTGTTTGCAGTCTCCGGATACCGGCAGCTTAGCATGCGGTACTTGCCAGAGGATTTTCTGCGGCCATATCTTGTCTGGGCAGTCTATATGCTGCTACTTTTCGGCTGGCAATATACGATCAGTACGAAAATCACACAGAAATCGATGCGCATCCACCTGACGGCACAAAATATCGTCAGTATCCTGTATTTAACCGTTCGCTTCGTCCAGGATGCTTTCCTCTATGTCAATATTCCATGGATGCGCTTTACCGGATACTTTATCAATATCGCGGCTATTTTCATCCCGCTGTTCGGTCTTTACGGCGCATTCTATCTTGGCAAGGCAGACGATTATCGGATCAGCAAAAAGTGGTATCTGCTTCTGATTCCGGCGTGCCTTTTAAGCGTACTGGCGCTGACGAATGATCTGCATCATTTTTTCTATTACATTATACCGGAGGAATCCCAGCCAAATTTGTATTTTCACCCCTACATCGGAACATATATCGTTTATATTTGGGGACTTAGTATCATCAGTTATCAGGTATATGTGATCTACCGGCGCAATGGCACGGCGAAGTCTGATTCGCTTTACCGAAAGCTGATTCCTTTTTACGAGCCGATTCTGCTGCTCCTATTCAGTATTCCATATGCGGCGACGGCGTACGTGGTTCGATTTGAGCTTGTGGAATATTCAGCGGGACTGATTTTTATTCTTGTGCTTTGCTGGCAGATTTATATCCTGGTCGGACTGATTCCAGTAAATACACAGTACGAGGAAGTGTTCCGGCGGTCTACGGTGGCTATGCAGATTCTTTTACCAAGCGGCGAGACGATTGCAGCATCGGAAAATGCGGCGGAAATCACGCCTGCTATCCTCGAAGCCCTAAAGCGTGAGCAGCAATTTTCGTCTACGGAAGATATTACCATGCATTTGCATCCTGTTCTGGGCGGATATATGATCTGGCAAACCGAACTCTCACAGATTAATCATGCTTTACGGGAGCTTCAGAGAGTGAATGCGAAACTGAAAGAAGAACAAGATCTGCTGGCACAGGAAATCCGTATCCAATCGGACGAAGCAAGCGTTCAGGCACGTAATGATATATACGATAGCCTATCCTCGGAGGTTGCCGGACAGCTTACCTTGCTGACAGAGCTTTTATCGAAAGAATCCCTTTCAGAGAATGACTGGGACCGTATCTGCCTCATCGGCACGTATATTAAGCGGTTCAGCAACTTACGGCTCACTTATCAGGAGCAGCAGATGATTCCGATGGGCGATTTGGCGCTCAGCTTACAGGATATGGCGAAATGTATGAAGAACGTCGGTATTCGAACAAGCCTGGATTTTTGTCCCACATCAAATTTAGAACCAGAGTTTATTCTT
>UQPV01000052.1 GCA_900543035.1 uncultured Solobacterium sp. | reverse complement strand
AGCGGATACTTCATTTCTGAGCTTAAGGCCTTCCCGTATTTCAATGATGACCGCTATTATCATTATGAGATCTACACAAGCCTGGATGGCAGAACATATACGAAAGCGGCGGAAAAGGACAATGATGATCCAGCCGTATCATCCGGCGATAGTTATCGGTTTGAACCTGAATTGCATATTCGTTATATTCGGGTCATCATGACTTATAATTCTGCCAATCCTTCGGTGCATATGAAAGAATTTGAGGCCTATGGATATGCTGATCCAAACTATGTGGAACCACAGCCGCCAACAGCGGATGAGAAAGACCCAGAGAATATTGCATTTAGAAAACCGGCACACAGCCATCTTTCCGATGATCTGGTTTCCCGCGTCACCGACGGCAGTGATTTCACTTACTGGAACGGGCAATTCTATCCGGCCTATGTCAATGTCGATCTGGAAGAAACATATGATCTTTCGCAGATCATCCTGAATTTTCCGGTGCGAGAGGATCGGTATTACTACTATACGGTCTATGGCAGCAACGATGGCAGTACATATGACCGCCTGTATCAGAAACGCACGAAAGATACCGCAGATGAGGACGGCGATGTGATCGATGTCAGCGGAAAAGCTTACCGCATCATCCGCATCTATATCGAATATTGCAGTGATGCCGGCAGCGCGATGCTTTCGGAAGTGCGCGTGCATGGAACGCCGACCGCAGAAAATACGGAAGCACTGCGAACCGGGGATATTGAAGAGATCTTAGGCATCGAACCATTTGATGAAAGTGAATATGCCGCGCCGATCACAGAAGCAGAGACGATCGAAAATGTCTATGGCATCATCGAGCGTACGACAGGGGCGCGATATCGTGACTGGTTTACTTTTGAGCTTGCCGCAAATATGCAGAACGACAACGATTATTATGAACTGAACATGGTCGATGGCAAAGTGCATATCAAAGGTAATGATGGCGTTTCATTGGCCAGCGGCGTGAATGATTATTACAAGAATTATTGCCATGTCATGATCTCTGAACAAGCCAATCAGACCAAGATGCCGGAAGCCATCGTACCGGTAGAAGGAACCATCCGCCGCGAGACTCCATACAAGGTACGCTATGCTTTCAATTATTGTACACTGGACTATACGTTTGCCTTCTTTGATGAGGAAGCGTTCCAGAAAGAGTACGACTGGCTGGCATTGAGCGGCGTCAATGTCGTGCTGGATCTGGCCGGACAGGAAGCTGTCTGGATCCGTTTCCTGATGAATTTCGGATACAGCTTTGATGAAGCGAAAGACTGGCTGAGCGGACCGTCTTATTATGCTTGGCAGTTCATGGATAATCTAGAGATCTTCGGCGGTCCGATACCAGATGGATGGATCACTGACCGTCTGAATATGGCCAGGGAAAACCAACGCTGGAAACGCTCATTGGGCATGGATACCGTATTGCAAGGATATGCTGGCATGGTGCCGACCAATTTTGCTGAGTATCAGGATGTGGATATCTTGAAACAAGGCGGATGGTGCGGCCTTGACCGTCCGGATATGATCCGTACGGATGGGGAACTGTATGATCAGTATGCGGGCTTATTCTACGAAGCGCAAGAATGGGCTTTCGGCGACACCACCGATTATTATGCAGCAGATCCGTTCCATGAAGGCGGTATCCGCCCTTCTGACCTCTCCGACGCCACGATTTCTGCAGAAGTGCTGGAGTCATTGTTGAGATATGACAGTGATGCAGTCTGGATGGTGCAGGCATGGTGGAGCAATCCGACCAATGACTTGCTCAAAGGCATGGGCGAGTATCGGCAGGATCATGTTATGATCCTTGATCTGACCGGTCTGGAGGCACCAAAATGGAATTCGACCGCTTACGGAGATACTGTATTGGAAAGCGCTGAATTCAATGGTACCGATTGGGTATGGTGCATGCTGGAAAACTATGGCGGCAACCCATCCATGGATGGACAGTTGGCCAAGATCGCACACGATATCCCGGCCGCTTATCAGGAGGCTCAGCATATGAAAGGCATCGGCATCATTTCTGAGGCAACATATGATAATCCGGTCATCTATGATCTGATCTTCGATATGGCATGGACAGAAGAAACGCAGGATATCGATGGCTGGCTGGATGACTATGTGCTGCGGCGCTATGGCGCATATTCTATGTCAGCTCGGGAAGCATGGGACCTGCTGGAACAGACGGTCTATCATCGCAGCGGCAACACCGCGCAGGTCATGGCCGCGCTTCCGGAAAATGTCGGCAGGACGAGCCTGCCATATAATCCTCAGCTGCTTGAACGTGCTTTTGAATTGCTGCTGGAGGATTTTGACTTGCTCAGCGCAAGCGAAGCATATCGCTATGACTTGACAGAGATCATGCGCCAGATGGTCAATAACTATGCAGTAAGACAGTATAACAATGTCATTGATGCTTATGAAGCTGGTGATCTTGAGACATTCCGCATCGAAAAAGCAAAATTCCTGAATGCCTTTGATGTATGTGATCTGATACAAGGAACTCAGCAAGATCAGCTGGCTGGTGAATGGATCGGAAAAGCAGAAGACTGGGCCATCCGCTATGATGATTTTGCCTGGGATTGTCTGACGATGAATGCCAAGGCCCTGATTACCACATGGGCCGGCGCAGCCAGCGCCAGCGCATTGCCAGATTATGCTTACCGCAATTACCAGGGCATGATGATCGATCTGTATAAAGCAAGATGGGAACGACTGCTCGATGAACGTGAGCGCTATCTGATCGATCAAGATCCGATAGAGACATGGAACCAAGGCAACTATTTCCATTTCTATTGGCAATGGGTCATGAATACACCGGAATACACTAGAAAAGCAGACAATTCTCCAGTACATATATACGAAGTGGCTCAGCGGCTGCTGAGCGAATGCTCGGTTATTGAGGAATTGCCGGAAAATGAAGGCAATCTTGCCATGAACAAGCCAATTGAGGCCAGTCGGGAAGTTAACAGCGGCGGTTCAGGCGGCGGCTATGCAATGTACGCCAATGACGGCACGCTGGATTCTTACTGGGATGGCGGACCATGGGAAGAACGTCCATGGATCATCGTCAATCTGGGCAGATCCTATGATATCGGCTCCGTGCAAGTATGTGCTTATGCATCCGGTTCCCGCTACTATCAATTTGAAGTCTATGTCAGCGAAGATGGAGAAGAGTGGACCTTGATCGGTGCGAAAGAAGATGAAGCCGTTGAAACAAACGAAGGAACGACATTCACGATTTCTGCACCATGCATGGCACGCTACGTCAGAGTGATCGGTACCTTTAACAACCAGAATGAGGCTTTCCATATCCGTGAACTTCGCGTATATGGCAAGCTGACAGATAAAACAGAACTGAATGAGTCGATCCAGGCGGCAGCTGTATTGGACAGCGAAGCATATACTGCCAACAGCTGGAACGCCCTGCAGGAAGCCCTGACAGCGGCTGAGCAGATTTCAGCAGATGACAGTGCGAGCCAGGAACAGATCGATCAGGCAGCGAGCGCATTGAATGCCGCGATGGATGCTCTGCAGGTCAAGGCAAGCGAATCCGCGATCCAGGCACTGCGCAACATGGTCGATAAGGCCATCGCGCTTGGTTCTGATGATGCGGAGCTGAATGAAGCGATCACCAACGCACAGGCCGTACTGGCCAAGGAAGCGCCGACCACGACCGAGGTCGTCACCGCGCTGCTCGATCTGAGCGAAGCGATGCAGGCGCTCAACACCGATGAAAGCGAAGACGCCCTGCGCAAAGACGTGCAGGCGACGATCGACTTCATCAAGGAGAACATCCTGACCAATGTAGACGGCATTCGTCCAGGCAAGGTACAGACGCTGAGAGATGCAGTTGCCGCAGCACAGACTGTTGTTGACAACCCGGATGCAACCGCAGATGAGCTGAAGGCAGCGAACAAGGCGATGACCAAGGCAGCACAAGAGCTGTGGGAGATCGTGTCCAAGGCAGAGCTGAACGCGCTGATCGAAGCCGCAAAGGGCTATCTCGATGGTGACTACACGGCGGAAAGCCTCGAGGCACTGCAGGCAGCGATCGACGCTGCAAAGGCAGTGGCAGGCAATGATGATGCGACGACGGCAGAAGTCACACAAGCCATCACGAACCTGAGCGATGCGATCGCTAACCTGGATAAGATCATGCTGGATACGAGCGCGCTCGAGCATGAGATCGAGCTCGTTACCGAGATGATCGCAAACCTCGATGACTATGTCCCGAGCAGCGTAGAAGGACTGCAGGAGAAGCTGGATGCAGCGAAGACAGTTCTGAACAATGCGACGAGCCAGGCAGAGATCGATGAAGCGGCGAAGAGCTTACGAGAAGCACGCCTGAATGCGCGCACGAAGGCAGACACCAGCGCACTGGAAGACCTGATCGCGTATGTGAACAGCCTTGACCTGCGCGCATATACGGCTGAAAGCGCAGATTCCGTGATCGTTCTGGCAGACCGTGCGCTGGCCAAGATGAACGATCCGCAGATCACGCAGGAAGAAGCCGACGCCCTGGCAGAAGAACTGCAGAGCGCGATCGATGCCCTGCAGCCGGTCAGTGAGGAAAACGTCACGACGCCGGACGATGGCACGGCTTCTGATCCGACGAACACTGCGGCAGCGAACATGAGCGGCATGATGATCGCCCTGATGGCAGCTGCAGGCGCGGCGGCAATCGCGGCATATCGCAGAAAGCGAAGCTGAATCAAGACGAAAGACGGGTGACGGCCCGTCTTTTATCTATGTATCGTCTTTGGTGAAATGATCGACCATATCGAACAGGATCGGAAATGACAGCTGCCGCTCAACATGAGAAAGACCCGCCTGAGGCGGGCCTTTCCGAATTAGGGGATAGAATGATATACGCAAAATAGGGATTTTCTAGGGATGTTTTGCGCAGACAGATCTTTTTCATCTGTCACTGTCAGTATACCCGGATCGAGGGGAATAATTTGTCGAAATTACTGAACATCTTCATTTTTGATCATTTCTTTGATGTACAGGTCCTGTTTTGGGTAGGGCATTTCGATTCCTTCCTGGTCGAAGCGCTTTTTTACGGCGATGCGCAGATCGGAGAGCATCGTGAAACAGGTGCCGTTGTCATTGGAATAGATGGTCGCACGCAGCTCGATGCCGCTGTCCTTGAAGTCGGTGACTCGGACGACCACCTGATCTGCGCCTTGCTGCTTCTCCTCTTCGCTGCGGGGATCCACATAGTCCGGATGCGCGGCGACCGTTTCCTGCAGGACGCGGATCGCCTGTTCCAGATCAGTGTCATAAGAGACGCTGACATAAAGGAAGTCTGCCTTGGCCGTGCCGATGTCGGAGATGTTTTCCAGCACGGAAGTATTCATCTGAGAATTCGGGATGATGACCCGAGTGTTCTCGAATGTCTCAATGATCGTATGGCGGATGGTGATCTCCACGACGGTGCCGACATATTCGCCATTGTTGACGCGGATCAGATCGCCGATGTGAAACGGACGGAAAGTGACGATCATGAACCCGCTGATCAGATTGCCCACAGTTTCCTGGGCGGCGAGACCGACGACCACGGCGACGATGCCGCCGCTGGCTAACAGCGGATCCAGTATGGTCTTGGCGGGGATGAACAGGGTGAGTATGCCATAGATGGTGATGGTGATGATCATATATTTCTTGACCTTCAGCCAGATGGGCAGATTGCGGAAATTCCGCTTTTTCATCAACCGGGTCAGGATCCGTGAGATCACCATGGCGGTGATCAGGATGAGCAGGATGATGATGATCGTATCCGTCAGGCCATATTGCAGGACGCTGTCCTTTCCCCATTGATTGAGCTGTTCAAAAAACTGATCCATGAGATCCCTCCTCCGCTCTTAAGAGTCATTATAACAGAGTGGATGATGGGAAACAAAGGGGAAATAAATAAAAATAAGTGGAATTATGTGAATGTATTGAATCACTTTTGGAATGAACTATAATAATGACAAGAGGTGTTTCCTATGCAGTTGAAGAGCAAAATTCTGAAAAAATGGAACCTTCCTTCCTACGGTGTCCGGTTAGGGAAGATCACATCCAAGCCCTATCCGATCCTCATCGCTTTCCTGGGCGGAGGAGTCATTCTCATCCTGGTGCGTCAGCCGGTCTTCGGCATCGCCGTGTGCGCGCTGAGCTTTTATCAGCTGTGCATCGGCCACAATGACAGCCTGTGTGAGTTTTACGATCAATATGTCGTGTTTTACAGCCCGAAGGAGCCGGATGACTGCTACATCCTGTTTTGGGAAGATGTGGCGGAATGGAAATACCACAGCGGGTTGACGCATGATACGCTGCATGTGCTGCTGAAAGATGGCCAAGTGCTGGATTTCTCCTCGCTTTCCCGACGCAAGACAGAGCATTTCTTCCGGCGGTTCGCCTCGCAGCTGAAATCCTCTGTGCATAAACAGCAAGTTTGAGGCCTGTGTGAACAGGCTTTTGTTTTCCGGGATTATTTTGTATAATGGTAGGGAATTGAGGTGTTGATATGTTTCGCAATCTTTACCATGAGATCAAGGCGCATCAGGATCTGAAAAAGGAAGTGCTTCAGTTTTCCGTGCTCAGCATCCTGTACTTTGTCTTATACACGCTGCTTTCCGCATTTCTGGGCATGTTCAATCATGACGCATTGACTGTGGCGGTATTCTGGGTCCTGAACCTGATTTCCACCTATGTCTACATGCGTTTTTTCTTTCAGATGATCGCGCGTTCAAGAGATGAGGAGCGCATGGTGGGGCTGAAGCCCTGCCTGCGCATGCTGGTGATCGAAAGCGTGATGTTTGCCTTTTCTGTGCTCATGTATTACGCGTTCGTCTGCTTTATCGAATTATATCTTCTGCTGGCGCTGATCAGCTATGTCTATCTGTTTTTCTGTGTGGCTTTCCAGCTGTTTTGTTTCTATGAGATCTATGAGGGCACCGGCGGTTTCCTCAAGGTCGTGACTTCGGCGCTGCGGCAGATGGGCCGTCATGGCCGTGAGGTCGCGGCAGCCTGCGCCATGCTGTGCGTCGGCTATATCCTGCTGTATGTCCTTTCGGTGGGCATCGAGGGAACGGTGGCCGTGCTGGCGCCGTATACGGCCATGCTGAACATCGGCGTGACGATGAATCGCTGGATGGAAGTGTGCTCGGTGCTGTTAAACATGATCATGACCCAGACCTTCGATCTGGTCTATGCGGGCTTCCTCGCCGTTCAGCTGCTGGCCGCGGTGATCTTCTCGATCCTTTATGTACTGTGGATGGGATGGATCTGCGTGATCCGTCAGCGGCAGTAAGCAGATCATGGAACTCAAGGCGCTGCGCATCAGCGAGAAGCGAGAGGAACAGCTGGTCTCCATGGGCATCCATACGGTGGAGGAGCTGCTTTCCTATTATCCTTTCCGCTATGAAGTGTTTAAGGAAAGAGCGCTGTCTGAATGGCAGATCAACGATACGGTGACCTGTGAGGCCACGATCCTCAGTCGTCCGCATGTGATGCGGCTGGGCGGAAAGCGTTCGATGACGCGCTTTGCTGTTCAGGTGCAGGATCAGGAATTCCAGGCCGTGCTGTTCAATCGGCCGTGGACCTCGCAGTTTCAGCCGGGACGCGTGATGACGCTGAGCGGAAAATATCAGGGAAAAGGCCGGATCACGGTCGCCAATTATCAGATGAAGCCGCTCAGCGAGCTGGAAGGGATCTATCCGGTATACAGCCTGAAGGAAGGTATGCACCAGAAAGATCTGCGCAGACTGATAGAAAAGGCGATGTCGCTTTGCCTGGGGCAGATGGAAGATGTCCTGCCTCGTCCTTTGCGTAAGCGTTATCGGCTCTGTTCCCGTGCGCAGGCAGTCCGCTGGATCCATGCGCCGCGATCCCGCGAAGAGATCAAACAGGCGCTGCGCCACCTGAAGTATGAGGAGTTTTTCCGGTTTCAGCTGATCATGCAGGCGCTGCGGGAGGAGAACCGCGCTTATGCGCAAGGCAGCGCCAAGCAGTTTTCTGCCGATGAAGTGTTTTCTTTAGAAAAGACGCTTCCTTTCCAGCTGACGGATGATCAGCGGACAGCCATTGCCGAGATCCTGGATGATCTGGCGTCGGAGAGGCTGATGTATCGCATGCTGCAAGGCGATGTCGGGTGCGGCAAGACGATGGTGGCTGCATTCGGGCTGTATGCATGCGTTCTCGCGCATCGACAGGGCGCGTTTCTGGCCCCGACCGAGATCCTCGCACGGCAGCACGCCGAGAGCCTGAAGGCGCTGTTTGCGGATACCGGCATCCGTGTGGAGCTGCTGTGCGCGTCGTTGAAACCAGCGGTGCGCAAGCAGGTGCTGAGCGATCTGGCGGAGGATCAGATCGATATCGTCGTCGGGACGCACGCGCTGTTTCAGGATGAGGTGAAGTTTTATGACCTGGGCATGGTCGTGGCGGATGAGCAGCAGCGCTTTGGGGTGCAGCAGCGCCGCCGTTTGCTGGAAAAAGGCGAGAAGGTCGATTTTCTGCTCATGAGCGCGACGCCGATCCCACGCACCCTGGCACAGTCGCTGTTCGGAGACATGGATGTGTCCATCATCGCACATCGGCCTTCAGGACGGATGCCGGTGACGACGCATCTTGTGCGCTCCTCCAGCATGGGGCCGATCCTGGAGGAAGTGCTGCAGAAGATCGATGAAGGCAATCAGTGTTATGTCGTCTGCCCGGCCATCGAAAAAAACGAAGAGATGCCCATGCGCAATGTGACGGATATCTACCAGGGCATGTGCTCGCTGTTGGGAAACCGATATCGGATCGGCCTGCTGCATGGCAAGATGAGCGGCGAGGAGAAAAACGAAGTGATGGAACGCTTTGCCCGCGGAGAGCTGGATATCTTAGTGTCCACCACGGTCATCGAAGTGGGCATCGATGTAAAGAAGGCCAACCTGATGGTCATCTATGACGCGCACCGCTTCGGCCTCTCTACCATCCATCAGCTGCGCGGCAGGGTGGGCCGCGGCAGTCAGCCCGGGTATTGTTATCTGCTCACCTCCTCTGGGGATGAGGAAGCGCTGCAGCGGCTGAAGATGCTGGAGACGCTCAGCGACGGCTTTGAGATCTCCCGTTATGATCTCAGCCTGCGCGGTCCCGGAGATCTGCTGGGGACCAGACAGAGCGGCGTGCCGGGCTTCGTGCTGGGCAATGTCATCACCGATGAAAAGATGATGGAGGCGGCACGCAGCGACGCGGCTTACGCGCTTCAGCATCTGGAGGATGAGGAGTACGCCTGCCTGAAGCCGATCATCGAGCAGGATGTAAAAAAATCAGCTTATTTTGATTAGCTTTGTGATATAATGTCAGACAGACAGCGGAAAGGAGAGAGAACCATGGATAAGGCAATGCAGAGAAGACACAAGATCCGCGACAAGAGCTTCTTCTTCGTCTGGATGGCCTGCCTGCTGTTCACGCTGTTTTTTATCGGTTATTTTTTCTTTCTGCGAACCAGCGAGGTCGACGTCACGCAGCATGTCGTCCTGGAATACAGCGGGGAAAGCGGAAGTGCCAGCGTGGCGGTGCGCAGCGAGGAGATCAGCGTCAATCAGCGGCTGCAGGATTTCTATGATTCCCTGGAGTTTACCGTTACGCCGAGCGAAGGGCTCAGCAACGGCGATGAGATCACCATCACGGCCGACTATGACAGCGATCTGGCGCAGCAGTATCATCTTGAGCCGATCAACCTGACCCGCACGGTCAAGGTCGAAGGCCTGCCGAACCGTTATGGCAGCATCAGCGATATCCCGCAGGAATTGCTGGATGGGCTGAGCAAGCACGCCGACGCCTATCTGGACAAGCACATGAGCGCGATCCTGGATAATGATTTTACGGACTTTTATTCGATGGACGATGTGAAGCTGGAAAATACGGAGACCGTCTATCAGGCGTTCATGAAGTCGAAGACGAGCGAGAACAGCGACCGGCTGATCGTCATCTACCGGCTGCAGGCCAGCGGTCAGGTCAACCGCAGCGACGAACAGGAGGAGCTGCAGGAAGAGTGCAGCAGCATCTATTACATGGTGGTCTTCCCATCGATCAATGATTCCGGTGTCATTCCGGATGCCAGCGCATATGGCGAGAAGGTGCTGCTGAGCAGCGAACCGGATGAGAAGGCGCTCGATCAGGCACTGAAGACGTATCTGGAAAACAAAGGCCGGGGCGGCTATCAGATCGAAGCGATCACGTCGCGTGAGGAAGCGGCTGCGGAGGATGAGGCTGCTACTGATGATCAACAAGAAAAGCAGGCTGATCAAGCGGAAAACGAATAAAAAAATATGTGCACATCGATGGAGATGCGCACATATTTTTTATTCGCTGAGCAGCGCGCACAGCGCATTTAGGTCCTGCGGCGCAGATTCGTGGAATTCCAGCTGCAGGGCATCGTCTTCGCCATAGCGGGGGATCAGGTGCACATGGAAGTGCGGGACGCTCTGACCGGCTGCCTCATGGATATTGCTGATGACGTTCATGCCGGCCGCGCCGGTCTTCTCCATGATGCGCACCGCCAGCATGCGGGCCGTCTTCATCAGGTGCGCCAGCGTCTCATCATCGCAGGTCAGAAAGCTGTCGCAGTGCTTCTTCGGGATGACGAGCGTATGGCCGCGGGTGACCTGGGAAATGTCCAGGAACGCCATGACCTGATCATCTTCATAGATGACGGATGAAGGGATCTTTCCTTCGACGATATCACAGAATATGCACATATCTTCATTACCTCCTGTCTCTTATTGTATCACAATCAGCGCGAAGCGGGATGGGAAAAACGGCCGCTCATCGGCCAAGAGAAAAGAGGGATCAAGATCGTCCCTCTTTTTGTGTTTTGCTTGCCGAGCGCCCGTCGATCGTCTGGGGTCCAGCTAAGGAAGTATCTGATTTGTTAGTTGGTCGCGGTAGTGTCGTCAGCCTCTTCTGCAAGATCCGGACGCTGAACGAGATATTCAGGGTTGGATTCGCGCAGGGCGTTGAAGATGTCGACATCATATACCGTGAAGTTGTACTTTTTCAGGTAGTAGACCATGGCGTCATTGGTCAGGGAAGTGTTGTCCTGCAATGCTTCCGCCACATCGTCCTTGATCGTTTCATAATCCTTGGATACTAGTCTGACCACATAGTAGTTGCCATTGGTCGTATCTGGGATGACCTCGTTGACCAGCGTGCCGTCCTCTGCGTCGTTGAGCTTGGTCAGCACGGCTGTCGGCAGGCCGCTCTGTGTGGTGACGATCTGCTCGCTGCCATCATAAGTGGTCGTTTCGCCGTATTCTTCTGTGACTTCTGCGAAATCGCCGCCGTCATTCAGCGCTTCCAGTGCCTGGCTGGCGCTGTCCTGATCGGTGGTCTGGAGAATCTGTGCCTTTACCGGTTCATATTCTTCCAGGAAATTGGCGTTGTCATCATCCATATACTTGGCATTCAGCGCCTGCTGCTTGTAGTTGGGCAGGTATACCTTTTCGATGTAGTCATCTACGCTTTCATAGCCCAGGTAGATGACGTATTCTTCTGCGGTCATGCCGGTATTCTGCGCCTCGTACTGCTCGGCATACTGATCATACTCATCCTGAGCCTGCTGGCGCATCTCGTCCGTCACTTCGATCTCGCGTTCGAAGATCTGCTCGCGGATCATGCTCAGCGCATAGCTGTAGCCGCTGGCGCTTTTCAGCGAACCGTAGATGTCGCCGTCGGTGATGCTGGTGTTGCCGATCGTGCCGATGACATCAGAACCATGAGAGATGTTGGCAGTGGCATTTCCGCAGCCGCTCAGCATGAGCGCCGCACCCAGCACCAATACGAACTTGTTTTTCTTCATTCTGCTTTGCCTCCTACTCTTCCGGGTCCAGACCGGCGAACTGACGCAGCCGGTTCATCATGTTCTCATCCGTGAATGAGATCTCCAGTTTTCCAGCGGCATCGAACAGGATCTCGCTGGACAGCGTGTCGTTCACATGGATCATGGATGTGGCCAGAGAGGTCCATGCATCGTCATTGTCCATGTTCTTGATGTTGTCTTTGCCGGCGATGTCTACATGAACGAGCACCATCGTGTCTCCGGTAGATGTCGTGCCGGAAGTGGAGCTGCTGCTGTCGCTCGTGTTGTCGATCTGGATCCACTCGCTCGTCTCGCCTTCGCTCAGTGCCAGCGCCGCGTTCAGCACGCTTTCATCCAGCGGGATCACATCGCTTGCAGAAGAGATCCATGATGCGGTGTTCTCATCGATGTAGCCATAGAAGCCGTTGGTGGTGCTGTACACAGATTCGTTGTATTCACCGGCGACTTCTGCAAAAGATGTGCCCTCTTCCAGCGCCTTGTTGATGGCGTCTACTTTCTGCTGCTCTTCATCGCTGAGGGCGCTTACATCGGATACGGAAAGCTCGAGATAAGAAATGATCATCGGGTTTTCCACATCGCTCATCAGATCATCATAATGTTCCTTCACATAATTGCGCTGCATGACGCTTTCCTTCTGGGCGAGCATGCAGAAGCGGTACAGTTCGTCGCTGCCCAGTCCATAGTTCTCCAGCATGGAGCTGATCAGGTCTTCTGCGCTGGATCCATAATAGGATGCGCTGGACTGTGCCTGCGAGTTCAGGCTTGTCTCCATCTGCTCGGCAGCGCTCTTCATGTCGTCTGTCTCTTCGGTCACGGTCTGCTCGATCACGGCGTTGCGGAAACGGTAGTAGACCTGTGAAGTCGCGTATTTGCTCATCTCTCCGTAAAGATCGTCCGCGGTCAGATCGTAGTCGTCAATGGACGCAACCACATCCTTGCCGTCCACGCTCTTGCCCCCAATATTGTCTTTGGCGGTGTCCCAGACATAGAAAATCGCAAAACCGCAGAGAAGGACTGCGATCAGTACGACAAACCAGTTTTTCTTCAGTATTTCTACCATAAGAACCTCCTTCATTCCCAGTTGCCTTACTATTATATTAGATTCCATTTGAAAAAGCAATTTTTCGTCTGATTTCACACAATATTCAGACGAAAAATGAAGCGCTTTCTTCCGCGCGGGCATGATAAAGGGGGCACGAGACGTTTGAATTGAGGTTTGAGATGTTTTTTGCTATGATTACTGCGTCAGAAAGAAAGGATGATGATGAATGAGCATTCTCACCGTCAAAGACCTGCATGTACAGGTAGAAGATAAAGAGATCCTCAAGGGGCTGAACCTGGAGGTAAAGGAAGGAGAGACCCATGCGCTCATGGGGCCAAACGGCAATGGCAAGTCCACCCTGCTGGCCGCGATCATGGGCAATCCGAAATATACGGTCACTGCAGGAGAGATCCTGCTGGATGGCAGAGATGTCTTATCCATGGAGGTGGATGAGCGCAGCAAGGCCGGACTGTTTCTGGGGATGCAGTATCCCAGCGAGATCAGCGGCGTAACGAATTCAGATTTTCTGCGCACGGCCATCAACGCGCGCCGGGAGACGCCGATCCCGCTGTTTCAGTTCATCCGCAAGATGGAGAAGACCATTTCCGCGCTGCAGATGAAGGAGGATCTGGCGCACCGCTTTCTCAATGAGGGCTTTTCCGGCGGTGAAAAAAAGCGCAACGAGATCATCCAGATGATCTTGCTGGAGCCTGCTGTCGCCATGCTTGATGAGATCGATTCCGGCCTGGATGTGGATGCGCTCAAGGTCGTGGCCAATGCTGTGCTCGATCTGCAGCAGCGCACGAAGATGGGGCTGATCGTCGTCTCTCACTATGCGCGCTTCTATGAATATATCAAGCCGACCCACGCCCATGTGCTGATGGACGGCCGCATCGTGGTGAGCGGAGGAACGGAGCTGATCGAAAAGATCGACAGCGAAGGCTATGAGTGGGTAGAAGAGACATACCATGTGTCTGCCGCAAAGGAGCCGGAAAAGAAAGTAGAACTGCTGGGCAGCTGCGGCGCGCAGCGCGGTGAGTGATATGGAACGAGTGTTTGCGCATCATGTGGATGAGCTGCAGGAGCTGCGGCAGGAGAGCGAACAGCTTCAGCTCAGCTTTGCGCCGCAGACCTCCGGCACGCTCGTGCTGCGTCTGCAGGAAGAGGTGCGCCTGCTCGATCTGACGATCCATGCAGAGGACGACAGCGAGATCTGCGTCTTTCTGGATATCCGCTGCGCGCATGAGCTGAAGCTGACGCAGCATGTTCACGCCGGGCGCGATGCGCAGGTGAAGATCGGCATCCTCGATCTGGAAGAGGCAGCCGCAGACTATGACCTGCACGCAGAGCTTGACCGATCCGGGGCGCGGGTGGAGATCCATACCGCCACGCTGGTCAGCGCAGATAAGAAATGGCGCATGGAGATCGTACACGCGCATCCGCATACTTATGGATATATGGAGAACTTCTGCGTTGTGAAGGATGACGCACGCTGCCAGGTGGAGGCCGTCGGCAGCATCCGCAAGGGCGCATATGGCAGCGAGAGCCACCAGAAGACCCGCATCCTCACGATGAGCGCGCATCATCACGCCGAGGCCGTGCCGGTGCTCTGCATCGATGAGCATGACGTGAAGGCTTCGCATGCGATGACGCTGGGACAGCCTGATGAGGAACAGCTGTATTACCTGCAGACACGCGGATTGAGCAAGGAACAGGCGCTCGGCCTGCTGTCGGTGGGCTACTTCATGCCGGTAGCTGATCTGCTCGCGCATAGCGAGATGCATGCGCAAATACAATATAGAGTGGAAGAAAAGGTGGGACTCTATGATCACAGAAGCAGTACGAGATGACTTTCCGATCCTGAAGCGCGAGATGATGGGACACCCGTTGATCTATCTGGACAGCGGTGCCACCGCCTTGAAGCCGCAGTGTGTGATCGACGCCGTGAGCGAGTATTACGCTGTGCTGGGGGCCAATGCGCACCGCGGGGATTATGCGCTCAGCGCGGAGGTGGACCGCCGCTTTGAAGAGGCGAGAGCGGCCGTCGCCGCTTTTCTGCATGCGGCCGACAGCCGGGAGATCGTGTTCACCGCCGGCAGCAGCGCTTCGCTCAATCAGATCGCCTCAGGCTATGTGCGCCCCAGGCTGAAGGAAGGGGACGTCATCCTCAGCGATGTGGCGGAGCATGCCAGCAGCGTGCTGCCCTTCATGCGCGCGGCGCGGGAAACAGGCGCGCGCATGGAATATATCGAACTGGATGAGCATGGGCGCATCACGATGGAAAATGTCCGAAAGGCCATCCATGATCGTGTGCGCTTCATCGTCATCGCGCAGATCAGCAATGTGCTGGGCCAGATCGCGCCGGTGCAGGACATCTGCGCGCTGGCTCATGCGCAGGGCATCGAGGTCATCGTGGATGGCGCGCAGTCTGCGCCGCATCTGCCCGTCGATGTGCAGCAGATGGACTGCGATTTCTTCGTGTTCAGCGCCCATAAGCTGTGCGGCCCTACCGGCGTCGGCGTCCTCTATGGAAAGAAGCGGCTGCTCGATGCCTGCGAACCGCTGTATCTGGGGGGCGGAAGCAACGCCCGTTTCGATGCCTGCGGCAATCTGCAGCTCAAAGAGACGCCGTTCAAGTTTGAGAGCGGGACCCCGCCCATCGAGGGCGTGCTGGGCATGAAGGCGGCCATTGATTATCTGCAGGCGCTGGGCATGGCGGACATCCATGCGCACGAACAGCAGCTGCGCGCCGACATGATCGCCGGCATGAAGCAGATGGACCATGTCATCCTCTATAATGAAGAGGCAGACAGCGGCATCGTCACCTTCAATGTGAAGAACGTATTTGCGCAGGATGCGGCCAGCTGGTTCAATGCCAACGGCATCGCGCTGCGCAGTGGCCAGCACTGCGCCAAGCTGCTCGTTGAGTTTCTGGGCACGTCCGCGACGCTGCGGGCCAGCCTGTATGTCTATAATACGAAGGCGGAGGTCGCGCGTTTCCTGGAAGTGCTCAGGGAATGCACGATGGAAAACTGCCTGAATATCTTTTTCTGAAGGAGGGGATGACATGTCAGACATGATGAAAGATCCGATGGTGCTGCGGCAGATCATCATGGATCATTATCAGTATCCACGCAATCATCAGCTGAGCGAGGAAGAAGGCTATGTGCAGCGGCATATGGCCTCGGATTCCTGCATAGACGATATCTATGTGCAGGGCAAGGTGGAAGACGGGGTGGTGAAGGATATTCGTTTCGACGGAGAGGCCTGCACCATCTCCACCGCCTCCACCTCCATCATGAGCGAGCTGGTGAAAGGAAAGCGCGTGGATGAAGCGCGCAAGATCATGGACAACTACTTTGCCATGGTCGATCAGAAGGAATATGACGAGGATCTGCTGGAGGAAGCCGTCGCATTCGCAAACGTGGGGCGGCAGGCCAACCGCATCAACTGCGCCACCATCGGCTGGCGGGCGCTGCGTGAGATCCTCGATGAAAGTGAAGGAAAAACAGATGAGCAAGAATAAGATCGAACTGCAGGATACCTATGCTTATGGCTTTCATGATCAGGATGTCAGCGTCTATCGGACCCACAAGGGGCTTGACGCGCAGGTGGTGGAGACCATCTCCCGCATCAAGCATGAGCCGGACTGGATGCGCGAGCTGCGCCTGAAGGCCTATGACAGCTTCGTGAAGCAGAGGAACCCGGACTGGGGCCCGGACCTCAGCGGCATTGACTTTGACGAATATACTTACTACATCAAGCCGAGCGAAAAACAAGGAAAAGACTGGGATGAGGTGCCGGAGACGATCAAGGATACGTTTGACCGCCTGGGCATCCCGGAGGCAGAAGCCAAGTATCTGGCCGGCGTCTCCACGCAGTATGAATCAGAAGTGGTCTATCACAACATGCTGGAGGAAGTGCAGGAAAAAGGTGTCATCTTCTTAGATACCGATACGGCGCTGCGGGAGCATCCTGATCTGGTGAAGAAATACTTCGGCACCCTGGTGCCGTATTCGGACAATAAGTACGCGGCGCTCAACACGGCGGTGTGGAGCGGAGGATCGTTCATCTATGTGCCTAAGGGCGTGAAGCTGGAGAAGCCGCTTCAGTCTTATTTCCGCATCAACAGCATGCAGATGGGACAGTTTGAGCGCACGCTGATCATCGTGGATGAGGGCGCAGATGTGCATTATGTCGAAGGCTGCACCGCACCGGTGTATTCCAAGGATTCTCTGCATGCGGCCATCGTGGAGATCTTCGTGCACCGCAACGCGCGCTGCCGCTATTCCACGGTACAGAACTGGTCAGACAACATCATCAACCTGGTGACCAAGCGGGCCAAGGTGATGGGCAACGGCGCCATGGAGTGGATCGACGGCAACATCGGTTCAAGGCTGAACATGAAGTATCCGGCCTGCATCCTGGCGGAAGAGGGCGCAAAGGGGACGATGGTGTCCATCGCGGTCGCCGGGCGCGGGCAGATCCAGGATGCGGGCGCCAAGATGATCCATCTGGCGCCGCGCACCACCAGCAACATCATTTCCAAGTCTGTGGCCAGATGCGGCGGAGAGACCAACTACCGCGACATCATCTATCATGCGCCGGGGGCGGATCATGCCCGCAGCAAGATCGAATGCGATACGCTGATCCTGGATCGGGAATCACGCAGCGATACGATCCCGATCAACCGCTCGAAGAACCGCAGCTCGCAGATCGAGCATGAGGCGACCGTGTCCAATGTCAGCGAAGAACAGCTGTTCTATCTGATGTCGCGCGGCTTGTCGCGTGAGCAGGCGACGGAGATGATCGTCATGGGCTTCCTGGAGCCGTTTACGCGCGAGCTGCCGATGGAGTATGCGGTGGAGCTCAACCAGCTGCTCAAGCTGGATATGAGCGATTCCATTGGATAGCCAGGCACAGCGCGCATCCGCGCTGGCCCTGCGCCGCGCCATGTCATGCGCGCAGCGAAAGGAAGCAGAACGAAGGATCATCGCGCGGCTGCTGCCGCGGCTGCAGGATGCTGCCTGCATCGGCATGTATATGGCGCAGGGCAGCGAGGCTTCCTTGGATGCGCTGCTCGCTCTTCTGCCGCAAAAGACGCTTGCGGCGCCGGTCTGTGCGGCAGGCGGGATCATGCGCTTTCATGAGATCATGGACCCTGATCGCTTTGCGTTGTCCGCGATGAAGATCCGCGAGCCGCAAGGCGGCCAGCTGATCCGCCCGCAGGCGCTGGATGTCATCCTCGTGCCGCTGGTCGCCTTTGATGCACAGTGCCGCCGGCTGGGCCATGGCGCGGGGTATTATGATCGTTATCTCGCGCAGACAGACGCCCTGCGCATCGGCGTCGGGTTCGCATGCCAGAAAGTGGACGCGATCCATGCGCTTCCCCATGACATCGCCATGGATCTCATCGTGACCGAAGAGGAGATCCTCTCTCGAGCATAAAACGGCGCCAGGACCGCTCCTTCGGCGCTGTTTTATGATGGAAAGTGGGACAGAGATGACCGTAGATCTGCGCCATTACAGGGAAATTTGAAAAAAATACTTGTCAAAAAAGAAATAGTCTGGTATTATATACAGGCACTGAGGTGATACGCCTCGGAGAAATGATGCGCCCATA
>UQPV01000051.1 GCA_900543035.1 uncultured Solobacterium sp. | reverse complement strand
GCAAATTTGCAATCGTTACATACGCCTTTCTATCGTTCGGTATACCGAGTTTTTTTCTCAAACTAGTTTTTTCATCTTTATTTAAAACTCGATATTTCTTTTGATCAATTGCATTTGGAACAAATAAATACGTCCCTTTTTTAACTACTTTTTTCCCAAAAATGTTTGCCGCTGCTTCTTGTGAAATTGCAATTCTCTGTGTAGCTGACAATGATATTAATATTTTTCCAATATTACAAATTAAAGAATCCCTTAAACTTCTATTTGGACTTTCGGAATCTCTAGCATGTGCTATACGAATCTCCACCCCAGCCCTTTTTGCAGCCATCAATACTACTCCTCCATACCAAGACACATGAGTATGAACAGCCTGAAAAGAATGTGACTTAAAAAACTTTACTAATGTTAAATAGTTTTTTATTAAACCCTCCCTTGGGTCAGGAAAAATATACTTTTTCGATCCCTTTCCTTTGATTTCATTATCAAAAAAATGCTTTCCTTTATGAACTACAGCAAAATCAAAAGTAACTAATTCAGAATTTATGCATCTATAAACATCCATCATTCGATTTTCCGCGCCACCATTGTTTAGTGTTGAAAAAAACTGTAAAACATGGATAGACATTTCTAATTCTCCTTTTTAAAGCTTATTTAAAACTAATACTTGATTAATCAACATTATAATTAGTTTCTCATCAAAAATAGCAAATTATTAATATATATATTAAATAATAATGGTTCTAGTATTTTGTTTATCATATTTAATATCATATGCAGCATTCTGATTGGCTGTTTCATGATCATCCCCCTTTAGATAACTTCAGAAATAAATCGTATTGGTGAAATATAGTGATAATTGGTGTTAAATCCGTTATTATCATAGAGATAAAACCCAATGAAACACATAGAAGCAATCAATGTAACCATCATGACTGACTGTCTAGTAAACAAGCATCTGATTATCCAGGGCATAACGCAGATCATTCCAATTTCAAAATAGTTTGCGCTGCGTCCAAACATATTTGCGCCGTTCATTGTTCCCAGCATCATAAAGATCATACACATGATACTCATTTGAATAAATATGCTGTGTCTGCGATCAATTTGATCATTAATTCTTCTTTTAAATAAAAGTGCTGTGATAGGTACAACGGCGTAAACAGCTACTCGATAAATATTCATTCTATTGCCGTCAAATACTTCTTCCATAGGAATGTTCTTTCCAGCCTGGTCGGCAACGTCCACAAACGTTTCGATTGCGGTCTGAAACACAGACATGATACCAACTGTGATTCCTAACAAAACAAATGTTCTGAAGCTCCACGGTTTTGTGACAAGCAACGGAAAGAATAAAAAAAGCCATGCATAAGAATGAATCAATCCAGCAATTAATACAATGATGTAATAACTGATATACTTGCGGTCAATCAACTGATTCAATGCTAATGTCAGGATGGACATTGCTAGAATTTGTTTTTGTGCCGCAATGGATAACATCAACGTGCCTAAAGCCACATAGAGAAACATGCTGAATGCAAAATCGTTGATTTCCGTATTTCGCTTGATAAAACGAACATTTAAGAAATTCACGATGACAGCACAAATCATAAAAAACACATTTACATTATCCGTAAATGTTCTGATCAACGCTTGAAAGCCATAAAATAGTGGATTTTCTAATGGCTGCAGATTGTCCGGATTCGAAAGGAACTCTCTAATTCCAACAGAAGTATTAAATCCTGCGATATAGTTTCCCGTATCGTTATAACTGGTCCGCAGTCCCGCAAACAGGATCAGAAAGACAAGCAGGATGATCAAATAGATATCCCAGTGCTTTCTGCCATCTCCGTTTGTCACTTTCATCGACTGTCTCTGTGACAGATAAGCCAAGCCAGTTACAATGGCAAGAATAATCAGTAATTCTCTCATTACATCACTCCTGTCTTTCAATCGCCGAAATAGTTTGATCAACAACCCTCTGTTTATCAAACTTCTGCTCCATCAGCTTTCTTCCTTCTCTGCCCATCTGCCGCCTCTCTTCATGTGATTGCTGAGCAAATTGCTTCATCTTTTCATAAAGATCATTTGCATCTTTTTTCTTGACCAGATAGCCGCTATTCTGATCGGCTATTCCTTCTCTACATCCCGGAATATCACTGGCGATAACGGCCCGGCTGTATGCCGCAGCCTCTAAAATGGTATTTGCCATTCCTTCATGATACGAAGGAAGCACAAGACAATGTGCCTTTGCCAGAAATGGTCTGACATCATTCTGAAAGCCGCAATATCGGCAATTAGGATCATGTTCAAGCCGCTTCATCTCTTCTTCATAATCATCCTCAAACGGGCCGACAATGTCCAGATGAACTTGTTCATGATCATTCTCCAGTCGTCGGAAAGCTTCCAATAATTCATCAACACCTTTTTCTTTCATGATCCTGCCGACAAAAATGAAATTCGTCGTTTGTCCTTCGGGACATTCATCACACTGAAATTCCTGAAGATTGACACCAGCGCCGCTTAACAAGCACGTTTTCTCTTTCTTTAGAATGGAGCGATTCAAGAACTCATTTAAATTGCTCTGATTCTCAAAAAATACTGTTTTGACTTTACGAAATGCATAACGATAAAGTACAGTAACGAAATTCGCCAGCACCTTCCGCTGAAATGCTGTGCCCAGACCAGTGATGTTTGCACAATAAGGAATATGAAGCTTAGCCGCAGCCATTCCAGCATAAATATTTGGTTTAATGGAGTAAGTAAGGACCATGTCCGGATGATGCTGCTTCAAGATCGTTCGATATGTACGTAACAGACGATAATCAGTCAAGGGATTGATTCCTCTTCGGTCAACATCCACGTCCATGATGTCACATCCCATCTGTCGGAAAGCCTCTGTATACTCCCTTGCCGGCATGACAAGCGTGATATGATGAGCAGTAAGCAGCTGTTGGATCAGTTCCTTGCGGAATTTATACAACATGAATGAATGATTGGTGATCAAAAAGATATTCATTCCTACTGCTCCTTCATCGGCTGCGCACCTTCTACGACACCATCCTGTCTGAGCACAGAAAAGAATGTGCCGACAAAGCAGCGAATGTCAAACAACAGACTCATCCTCCTGCGGTATTCCCCATCCAGTTTTGCCTTGACGCTGATCTCCAGTTCGTCTCTACCGTTGATCTGCGCCCAGCCGCTCATCCCCGGACGGATCTCATTGGCGTGATAGCGATCGCGCTCTTCGATCAGATCATACTGATTCCAAAGCGCAGGTCTAGGACCGATGAATGACATGTCGCCCTTGATGATATTGAGCAGCTGCGGAAGTTCATCAAGACTCGTTTTCCGAAGAAACTTTCCAACTCTTGTAATGAACGCATCCGGATGCTGAAGCAGATGCGTCGGCATGTCTTTCGGTGCATCCGTCCGCATGGTTCGAAACTTCAGAATACTAAAATAAGTCTTATCTCTTCCTACTCGCTTTTGCCTGAAAAATACCGGACCGCTGGAATCAAGCTTGATCATGATCATGAGGATCAGAAACACCGGTGAAAGGATCACCAGGATCACGATGCCTAAGACCAGATCGATGACTCGTTTCGCATACCTCTCGTACAGCACAATACCCAACCCCTTTTTGATGGTCTTTCAGGGAATCATCACGTAAAATGATGACAATTCTTCCAAAAACTAATAATAAATATACATCGAAAAAGACCTTTTGTCCACTTACTAACCAGTTTTTATACATAACTTGCAGGATGTAAAATCTGTATCATTCCATTTTCTTACATTTTGAATGATATGCAACAAAAGTGCTTGTTTTCGTCATCGTTTTGTAAGTATTTCGGCAATAAAAAGTTAAGCAGAAAAGAAAACTTAACCATACCTAATCCACAGAGGATAACAGCTTTGCCTGTCAGTGCGCCATATTCATCCAACAGATTGAAATACTCAAATAACATGATTGGAGACAGATATATGTTCTCATCAAAACCCCTGATTTCCTCTGGCATATCATCTGTTTTCTGCGCTGTGATCAGATGATATATCTCGTATCCGACATAAAGGTTCATGCGGACCAAAAGCAATCCATTGCCAGATTCGGCACATTTCGAGGAAGCGTGATCATTTCCAGACATCTTGCAGATTGCGGACGCCGGTCGTTCGTTCCTTGCCCTGTATTTGCAAAAGGTCAAGAAGTCTGTTTACGCGCCTTTTCGTATTTTGCTCACGGTGATCATATGCATGAGAAAATACGGTCAGAAAATAAGACAGCGCCGTATACATCAGCAGCTCGTCCACGAAGATCACCTTGTCATTCTCTGTTTTTATGGCAGAGGCGTTCATCTGCCTGGCATATAACGAGATGTATTCCATATCCAGTTCAATATTTGTCATAGCCAAGCCTCATCTCTTTGCCCCTCTCTTGAAACAGCGCATGGTAAAGGGCAGAGATCTTATTGTTCGCCATGATCTCTCTGCTCTTCTCCGTTCCATGCAGAAAGCAGCATCCGGGCAGAAGCCACGTCCAGCTGATCCATCTGCTGGTCTGTCAATAAACGATCTGCTTTCACTGTGAATTTCTGATCATTACATGCCACCTCAAACCGAGTCGGACACTCATCCGGTTTCTTTTTGACGACCAGCAAGATGATTTTGGAGATGACATACTTAACTGCATCGCTTAACTACATCATATGCCGCGTCATATCCCAGATTACGAGCCAGCTCGATCAGGATCAACACGACTTCCGACGGTAAGAAACCGCTCGTTTCCGCTGAGCAAAAACGGATCTCGTCATCATGCGTATTGAACGCGCAAATGTCGTCCTGATCGATCAGATCGCTGTTGATGAATACAGAACACTTCATCGCACATCCCTCCTGTTTCTATCGCATGTTTCAATCAGAGGCCGTGAATATTCTGGCATGCTCTTTGTTCTCAAGGCAACACAGATGCTGAAAAAGTGCAACGTCATCATCGTTTTGCGCACAGTTCCTGCCCCTCCCGCCATTTCCTTTATCCGTCAGATCGGCGTTCATCCCTGATTTTCCCAAAGAAAAAGGACCAGCACGCTGATCCTACTTCTTCTTGCCATAACCGTAGCCATACCCATAGCCGCCGTATCCATAACCGTACCCGTAACCATATCCATACGGATGATCGTCCGGAGAGAAGATGGAAGGCTTGACCTGGTTGAGGATGACGCCGGTGATGTTTGGCACATAATCATTGAATTCCTCCAGGCTGTCCTGCACATCGTAGATGTTGGCATAATCCTGGCGGATGACGACGAGCGCACTGTCGATCACCTGCCCGATGAGGAGGGCATCTCCCATCATATAGAGCGGCGGCGCATCGAGGATGACGTAATCATACTCTTCCTTCAGCGTGGCGATCAACTTGCGGAAACGTTCGCCGGAAAGCAGTTCGGCAGCGTCTTCGCCAGAGCTTGTGCCATAGGTGATATCGAGCTTGAATTCTTCGTAGTGCGTGATGATCTCACGGATCGGATATTTCCCGCGCAGATAATCGACGATCGTGCCCTGGCTGCCATCACTCTGGATCGCCTGGACGATCGAAGGGTTACGCAGGTCAAGGTCGACCAGGATGACCTTATAGCCCTTATCCGCAAGGCTGAGCGCCAAGTTGGTCGAAATGGTCGATTTCCCCTCATCCGGCATCGTGCTCGTCACCATGAACGTATTGTATCCATTTTTACGCTTCTCCTGCTCCATCTTCATGCGCGCTTCATGGAAAGCGTGACGGAAACCGTACTGGATCCGCGGATTGTTCAACAACAGCACATCATCGCGCTTGTGTTTCTTCCGGCCGCCCACAAAGGGGATGCGCGCCGTGACATTCAGATGCAGCACATGCTTTACATCATCCCCGCTGAGCACCTTGCGGCGCATGAGCGTAAGGGCAAGCGCAACGATGAAGCTGGCCGCCACGCCATAGACCGCGCCCTTGATGGCACTGCGCAGATAGTCTGGATACGCATCCGGCCCTTCAGCCAGCAGCGGCTGATCCAGCACGACGATCGACACATCGCTCATGACACGGTTGGTCACCTGCCCGTAGTTGTTCAATACACACTGTGCGACATCATAGGCATCCTGCGCATTGGATGCAGTCACCCGCATCTCCAGCAGATTGGTATTTTCCACCCGGCTGATGGCGATGCTTGCCGGGACATAGTCCCTCTGCAGATCGTCCATGATGACCTGAGACATCATATTTCCCGTGATCAGCGAAGAAAATGTGGAGACGAGCTCATCATCATCCTCACCGGAATTGAACAGTGCTCCTTCCTCCTGATTGGTAGCGACGAAGACGGCCGTGGAAGAATAGGTCGTATCAAAGAAGAGCACTTCCTGTCCGACAAAGAAAGCCACGATGAGCAGGAAAAGCAGGAACAAGACCAGCTTGAAGCGCGTCAGCGTTCGCCAGAAGCGGTCCACATACTGCATCAGATCGATCTTCTGCACATTGTTGTCATCCATTCTGTCTCCTCCTTCCTTCTCCGCTGTAACGATTGTATCGGTAACGGTAGCCATATGCCTTCTGCTCGCTGAGCGGATCGAAGACAGCGCCGTTGTAGATGCAGCCAATCAGGTTGTTGCGCACCGTGACCAATCGCTCGATGGTGTCATTGATGCGCCTTGCACCGGCCAGATTCTGACGGATCACGAGCAGTGAGGCGTCACAGTGCTCACAGACGATGAGCGGATCGCTCAATCCGGCAGCCGGAGAAGTATCAACGATGACGAACTCATAAGCGTCCTTCGCTTCCGTGAGCAAGGTCTTCATCTGTTCGCTGCCCAGCAGCTTCTCCGCATTTTCCAGATCCTGGCTGCTGCAAAGCACATCCATATGGAAGCGTTCGCTGTGCACGACTTCCCCTTTCCAGTCCTTGCCCTGCAGTGCGGCATTCAGGCTGTGCGCCGTCTCCATGTTCAGGATGCGGTGCAGGCTCGGCTTGCGGATATCGGCATCGATCATGAGCACATGATGTCCGCCTTTGGCCAAGGAGATGGCGAGGTTGGCCGCGATGGAGCTCTTTCCTTCATTCTCCATGACGCTGGTCACCATGATGCTTTGATAACCATGCTTGCGTGACGATTCCTCGATGCGGCTGCGCAGCTTCTTCATCGCTTCCTTATAGCGGAAGCTGGTCTTCAGCGAAGTGATGAGCAGCGCGTCGCGGTTCTTTTTCCAGAAGCGGATGCCGCGGCGCTTATGTTCCTTAGGCAGTCTGGCCAGCATACGGCAGTCGATGCGCGTGGCGATCTCTCCCGGCGTCTTGATCGTATCGCTGAAATACGCCATCAAGAACAACGATGCCACGATGAGCACACCGCCGCCGATGCCGCCCATCATCAGATTGCGCGAATGCGAGTTGGCGCTGACCGGCGCCTCGCTGATCGGGTTGGTCTGCGTGACATTGAGGTCATAGGTGAAATGATACTTATCGCCATTGGTGCGGTACCATTCCAGCATATACTGCAAGCCGAACCAGGCGTCTCTGCGCGTATCTGCCTGCACGCTGATGTTGACGAGGTTCGTATCGTTTACGCTGTTCACGCTGCAGGTCAGGTCTGCGTCCTCTCTGCCCAGACGCTCCTGCAAGTAAGACTGCACATTCTGTCCATTGAAGATATAATCCAGCGAACGGATATAGGCACGGGTCGTCTCCAGCTGTGAATATGTGTTCTCTTCCGCACCCAGCGTCGCGCTCACGCTCGCCTGATAACGCGGATGATACATCAGGGTGCGCACAGTATCAAAGCCCATGGCGCCGATCAGCACGATGAGCAGGACCACTTTCCACCGCCGGAGCACATAAGAGATCATGCAGGCAAGCTTCATGATCAGATCCCGGTTAGTTCTGTTCTCGTCCATGTCCTCACCCCTTTACTGCACCACGACGACCAGCTTGGTGATGCCATATTCCCCGCTGGCACGCTCAACGCGATAGATGAATTCATATGTGCCTTCTTTATCGGCGTCATAATCATCCTGAACAGTGACCTCATCGATGAGATCGTCATCTTCGATGCCGCGGTCACTGACACGCTCGATGTAATCCTGCGGATCGATGTCGGTCCCCCGCTCCACATAGATCAGATAATCGCTCAATTCGATGGTCATGCTCGGATCGTCCCACAGCGTATCGATGCGCAGACGAAGCGACGATGTCGTTCCGCAGCTGTCCATCACCGAGAATGTCGCATAATAGCCATCGTCTCCCTGGCTCTCACTGCCTACGCTCACCTTGGCGCTGAGATCCCCATCCACGGAGCTGGCAGCGCCCACATAATCCTGCAGCTGCACATTATAATCGTTATAGCTGATGCACAGCGCCTGATTCAGGGTGATTCGCGGCGCTTCATAATCGCTGTAGCGGATACGGCGTGTGGCGCGGCTGAGGTTGTCATCGCTGTCAAAGACAGCATAGGTCACGGTCCGGCAGTTCTCTTCATCAAATTCAGACATGCTTTCGATGAAGACATCCTCGCTCAGTTCGCCGTCCTCTTCATCGCTCGCGCTTACGCCGGCCAGCAGCGCTTCCTCATCGTCCTGCACGCTCACCTCCAGCACTTCCTGCGGCGCGCTGATCGTCGGCGCATTGCCGCTGCTTTGGCGTTCCTGTGTAAAGATAAACACAGCTGCATAGGCGCAGCAGATGATGAGCAGCACGATCACATACTGCACTCTTTTTCTCATGCGTTTTCCTCCTTCAGATGCGGATGCCGAGCAGCTTCTCCGCATTGGTGCGGAACACGGCGTCGGCATAGCTTCGTCCGAACTGTTCGCTCACCAGATCATAAGCATCGCCCATCATCGGTGTGCGGTATCGGATATGATGGGCATCACTGCCCACAAAAGTGATATAACGGCGCGCAAGCAGCTCCATCACGGTCTCTTGCGCGTATTCTCCATAACGGCGGAACAGGCTTCCCTTATTCATCTGCAGCAGCGCGCCCTTTTCCACCATGCGCTCTGCCAGCGTCGCTGAGCTCTGCACACAATCATAACGTTCCGGATGCGCGATGACCGGAATGCGCCCGGCCTCCTTGACGGCGTCGATGGCATCCAGCACATCTTCCTCCTCCACATCAAAGTAAAACTCCATAAGCTGATGGTTCGTCTGATTGAGCAGGGCGATATCGTCAATATGCTCCTCAAAGCTCTCTCTGCCGCTGAACAAAAACTCACATCCCAGATACAGCCGCACCGGGATGCCCTCCTGCCGCACGATATCCTTGAATTCCGCAAAGAGCATGCGGATCTTTTCCTTGGGATTGTCAAAGCCGTATTCCACGGCATAATGGGGAGTCAGGATCAACGCATCCGTGCCGTCCTGCCAGGCCGCGTCGAGCATCTCCAGCGATGTCTCCACACTGTCTGATCCATCATCCACCATCGGCAGGATATGGCAGTGAATATCGATCATGCCTGTTCCTCCTTCCTTAAAAGTCCATCGCCATGCGGGCAGATTCCTCTTCGCTCAGCTGAGTCAGCTTAGTGTCCACCACACGGTATACCCGCTGACACAGATTGAGCACGCTTGGGCGATGTGTCGTGACCACACAGGTCTTATTGGGATGATTCTGTACGATATTGCGCAATACGCGGCGCTCTGTCTCTACATCGAGCGCGCTGGTCGCTTCATCAAGCAGCAGGATCGGCGCATCGCGCAGGATGGCGCGGGCGATCGCGATACGCTGGGCCTGTCCCTCAGAAAGCCCCTTGCCTCTGGTACCGATCTCCGAATGGATGCCATCCTCCATGCGCTCGACAAATTCATAAGCACAGGCAGATTTCAGCGCCTCGATGATCTGCTCATCCGTAGCGTCTTCTTTCACCATCCGCAGATTATCCGCGATCGTCCCAGAGAAGATCGTATTGCCCTGCGGCACATAGGCAAACAGCGGACGTGTCGTCGCATCCAGCGGATACGCATTTCCCTCGCTGTCTGAAAGCACGGCCTCTCCTTCGCTGGGCATGATCAGGCCCAAAAACATCCGGATGAGGGTCGTCTTTCCTTCTCCGCTCGGTCCTACGAGCGCCACGATCTCACCAGGCGCGGCATGCATGCTCGATGAAACGAGCACCTGACGGTTCTCCACATAAGAGAAGAACACATCCTTCAGCGTGATGGTAAAGCCGCCCCCGCTGATCTCCTCCAGATGCTTCGTCGTCTCCGGATGATTTTCCTCACGCGGCAGTTTGATGATCTCCATCAGACGCGCTGCGGAAATGGTCGAGCTGATCGTGCTTGGGATGATGGACACGACAGCGCTGAACGCCGAGGACAGCCGGCTGGACTGCTGCAGGAACAGCGTCATCTCACCATAGTTGATCGCACCGCTCCACAGCCGGTACACCGCCCAGCCAAAAAACGAAAACTGAATGACCATGCCGATCAGCGAAAGCACCAGATTGGATTTGATGCTGAACATATTGTAATCCAGGTTGACCTCTTTGTATCTGGCCTGGAAGCCCTTCAGCCTGCGGCTGAACAGGTCCATCAGGCTGAATGACTTGATCGAATCCACATTGTTGAACGTCTCTGTCTCAAACGACATCATCTCGCTGTTCATCTCTTTGACCTTCTTATTATAGTCACGCATCTTGGACATGAGCAGCTTCGAGCTTAACAGCATCACCGGCGCATTGACCAGCGCCAGCACCATCATCGTCGGATCATAATACAAGATGAGACAGAGCGTTGCGATAAAGTTGAACAGATTGACCACCAGATTCGGCAGCCAACCGATCGCGCTGCCCGCCACCGTGCCGACATCGCTCGTGAATCGATTGAGCAGATCACCGCTGTGATAACGGGAAAGGTCAAGCCAGTTCACCTGGATGACCTGATCGAAGATATCTGCCTGGATCTCATTCTGGATCTTGATGTTGATCTTCAGCGTGATCCGGGACATGATCTGATTGAAGAACAGCGAAAACAGCGCCATGGAGACCATGATGATCGCCATGCTCGCTGCCTTGTCGGTCTGGATGCCGGTAACGATATTGATCAGGTTCTTGCTGGCGATCGAACTCACCAGCGACATGATCGTCGAGAAGATACCCAGACATATGTAGAAGAAGATCTCTTTCTTATAATTCTTTCCATAGGAGCACATCCATTTGAATTCTTCCCACATCTCATGGATGCTGCCGTCCTTGATCTTTCTGATCAGCATCTTGATTGATTCCATGTCTCTACTTCCTATCCTTTACGCTCTTCCGCGATGACCTTATATTTGCGCAGCAGTTCCACCCGCCGGTTTCCAAGCTCCACAGCACCTTTGGCACTGCCCTGATCCCGGTCAGACAGATAATGGAAGATCCGGCTGCCCCACGCCCGCGGAAGCATCCAGGGATGATCTTTCAGATAAGGATATTTCCCGCTCAGATCAGACACGCTCGGAAACAGGGTCTTGCGAAGCGTCCGCTTCCCATCCGCCGCCGCATTCAGGGTGATCGTGCTGGAATGCTCACGCTCCTTGGAGCTCTTGCCAAACAGACCAGCCGCTACGATATCGTCCAGCAAGTCTTCATAATCCAGCGCGGAAAGATCGATGCCCTCAGGCAGCACGATACGGCTGACATCAAAGCCCAGATGATCCATCGCGATTGCAAACACATTCTCGCTCAGCGTCAGCACATGTTCCTCTTCCAGCACGGCATAAAGATGCGGCCAGTCGATCTCCGTGCCGAACCGCTCTGCATACATGATGATGTCAAGCACCTGACGGATGCCTACGCCCCCATGCAGGAAATGCTTGACGAAATGCATGATCAGAAACAGCATGTGCTGCGCATGAGAAAGCGAATAGATATCGCATCCCATGATCTGGTGCACAGCAGGATGCGCAAATGCATCCGCAAAGAAACGCTGATAAGACCCATACGCCTGTGACTTCTCAGAAAACAGCGTCGTATGCATCTCGATGGACAATCCGCTGGCCACATCCAGCAGCGTCGTCACCTCTTCGCTGCGGTTTCCCACCTGGAAGCCTTCCTCCAGCATGATCTTTTCCGCCAGCGGCGCATCCTCTTTGCGCACATACAGATCCTCATCATTGGACGGACGGTTATCTGGTTTCGGATACAGGGCGCGGCAGACGATGCCCTTGAGCACGAGCACCTTCAGGTCCGCTTCCAGAAAACGCCGGTACAGCCGGACGAAGCGGTCGCTCTTCATCGCCTGGATCGCGTTGGTGCGGATCGCCATCTTCTTCCACTGCGGCTGCAGATCTTCCGGAAAGTTCGGAAAACGATAGAGCTGATCATATAGGAGCGCGACCACATCATGCTGCAGTGCGGATATGAACAGTCTGGCAAAATCAACTTCTCTGGGTTCTGAAGCTCGGCCAAGCCGCGCGTCTTTCAGCAGGGTCAGAAACTCTTCCATATCTACCTCCTGTATCCGTCATTTTTTCAGACTTATTTATTTTATCATACTTCAAATTTTATACAACCAAGACACTGCCTTTTCCTTTCCCGGAAGCGTTTACCACGACATATAAAAACCGCAGAATGCAAGAATCTGCATATCACTGCGGTCACTTCTTTTCCAGCGATTCAACATGCGCTTTCCGCTGCTCCACACCGTCTCTTTCCTGCGCCAGCTCCTCGCCTTCCTCCACATGATGCCTCAACCATTCCTCCATCAGATCAGGCTGATCATGCAAAGGCACAAACCGGATATCCGGCTTCACATACTTCTGCTTCATCCACCAGCTCACCTTCCTGATTATTATACGGTTGTTCACCCGATTTTCATCCCATTTTCGTTTTCCATTTACTGACAGCTCACGTCTGCGCATTAGAATGAATGCTGATCAAGATATGGAAGGAGAGACGACGATGAAAGCATATGTAACACCGATGATGACAAGCGAAGTGTTTGCGCCGAATGAATATATTGCCGTGTGCTGGCAAGTGGCTTGCAGTAATAACACAACTGATTATAATCATCACTCAAATGCACCATCTATCGATAGGTGGAGCGGTGTTGAAGGTCCATATGACGATGTATTCAGCCACAATGGTGATTGCCGCAATGCCAGCAACAACTATTTCCGTGGAAACAGCGACGGTTCAAACCTCGAATTTCTTATGGAAACAAGCAGTGACCAAGGTGAATTAACAGGAGGATTCGATGATTGGATCGATGTTAACCACAATGGCATAGTAGACGGTAACGGCGAAAAAGGCAGTGATGTCATCTACTGGTATACCAGTAATGGAACAAGAAGATGGAACCACTGGGGCTACGTGCAAAGTGCCAGCAGCGACCATATCAATCGATCATAAACAGTGAAAAATGATTCCATAACAGATCAATAGAAAATCAAAAAAGCATCTTTAACATGCTTCAGACCGTTGACAAAGTCGCTCTTTGAGCAGACTTTGTCAATCAGTCTATCTTTAATCCCCACTTTTGAAGAAAAAAGCGGGTAATTTTAACTTCTTATATACCTAAACAGCCTGATAAATGGTATTCTCTACCACTTTTTAAAAACTGTTTTCGAAGCACATAGTTTGTCAACAAGCTGAAGCATCTTTAACATGCTTGTGTTTAGCTGCTATATCTATAGCAGTCGAAACATATTAATCATGTCCCAAGATGCTTTTTAATTATTTTTCCTTGATAATCAGATAAAATCAAAGAGTAAGATTCATATGAAATCCAAATTTACTCTAGCATTGAATATTCATTTTTGATCAATCGATAAGATTCTTTAGCATATTCACACATATATTCAGGAACTGCGTCGTAACTTCCTTCTTCTAATAAAGCACTGGCACAGCATGTACGACAAATCGGCCGATATCGACATGCATTACACTTTGCGCTGGTACGGATTTCTGATACTGCAGAAGATATTTTTTCCCATGCGGAGAAAAACCCTTCTTCAAACACAGAAACAGATGGTTCACTCATGACCACACATGGTCTCATGAATCCCTGCCAGTTGATCGTAAATGAGCAATTGCCAGCCAGACAATGCACTCTTCCTGGCCCTTCCTCTGGAAGAATATGTTCAACCTCAAAGATGATCTTTCGCACATACTCCTCAAACAGTTCTTTGCCCATCTCTTGTTTTAATGCTTGAATGCGTATCCTGACCGCAGAGACCGGATCAAGCCTAGACTGTTCATCATAGGGGCGATTCCGCTCACGCACCGCAGGCATCATATATGTATCTACACGTATTGGTATATCCAAGTTTTCTCCAAGGAGGATAATACGCTTCACATCATTTTGATTAACTCTAGTCAATGAGGAACCAAGTTTGACATCCACATCTTGTTTCTTCAAAAGTTTCACTGCCTCTAAGACTTTTTCAAACCCGTCAGGATAATGACAAAGGTCGCGATAAGCACGATCATCAGCGCCATATAATGTGATATTGATTCGACGCGGCTTATGCTCACCAAAGAAACTGGCCCATCCTTCATCAATTAAGGTACCATTGGTATTGATCGTAATGACAAAGCCCATCTCTTTCAGCTTCAGATATAATTGTTTAAAGTCCGGATACAATAACGGTTCACCGCCAGTCAATAATAGAAACAATGTTCCCGCTTTCCTCATTTCCTCTGCAATATCCAGCCATTCATCTAAAGTACGTAATCTGCCTTGAGCTTCCATCTCCGTTCGTGATAACCGAACATAGCACATATCACAGTTCATATTGCATAAAGGTAAAAGCTCGATGCTGCCATTGATTGGAATCCTGGAATTCTTTGCTTTATGAACAAGCCGCCGTTCCAGAGTTGTTTCCCCCTGCATCGGATCCATAAGTCCACCTCCTAAAAGAAATGACCAGAGAACCCTCTGGCCAATTGTCGTATTATTAGTTTAGCGATTAAGATTTCAACACTTCCCAAGAATCTCTATCCAAATTAGTTGTGGCATGTGCATTTCTGATTCCGCCCCAAGGACCTCTTCCTATCCATACCACTACAGCTTCGCCCTCATCTTCTCGCCTATTTCCATTATAATCTACAAATCCGTCCGGAAATTCATTTGCTACGGATGCTTCATGCTTTCTATCGCAAGGCGTATAGCTTCCAATATATTCAGCTTCTTTACCTCCCCACCAAGTGGTTCTGTAATAATATAAACTTCCTCCTGGAGCATCACACTGAAATAAGTAATTTCCATATTCAGTGTCTCCGCAAGCCGCAATATATTCATTCGCAGCGAAAACTTCGCTTTCCATCATCGGTCTTACATAGTCTTTCATCGTCGATTAACCCCTTTCTGTTCCTCAACTTTTACAAATAAGATTATACTAAGCTTATTTATACAGTAATTTGATAATAGAAAGCTTCTATATTCATTGAAAATCTAAAGATTTGTATACTTTGGAGTATACTACTTATGAGTATACAAATCATTAAAACCATGCTTAGGAGAGAAATCTATAAGGAATTAATATCTAGAAATTACTATCTATGATATAGTTGAAGTAAACTATGTCAATGTGTATTCTTAATATCCGATTATAATATCGAGTATTCTTTTCGAATCAAACGGTAAGACTCTTTTGCATATGCACACATATACTTAGGTACCGCATCATAGCTTCCTTCCTCTAATAAAGCACTGGCACAGCAAGTACGACAAATCGGACGATACTTACGCGCATTGCATACTGAACTGGTTCGGATCTCTGAAACAGCATCAGATTTTTTCCATGCTTTTTCAAATCCTTCTTCAAACACAGAAACAGATGATTCACTCATCACTACACATGGCCTCAAATTTCCCTGCCAGTTAATTGTAAACGAACAGTTTCCAGCAAGACAGTGTACTTTACCAAGCCTATCTTCCGGAAGAATATGTTCTACTTCGAAGACAATCTTTCGTACATACTCTTCAAACAGTTCTTTGTCCATCTCTTGTTTTAATGCTTGAATACGTACTTTGGCCGCAGAAACTGGATCAAGACGAGACTGTTCATCATATGGACTATTGCGCTCACGTGTTGCCGGCATCATATATGTATCTACATGTACTGGGATTTCAAGACTTTCTCCTAAATCAATAATTAGAGATACGTCAACTTGATTCACTCTGGCTAGTGAATAGCTAAGTTTTACATCTATTTCGTAATCTTTTAATAGTTTGATGGCATGCATCACTTTATCAAATTTACCAGGATGATGACATAGTTCTTAATAAGCATTGTCATCAGCACTATATAACGTGATATTGATCCGTCGAGGTTTATGTTCACCGAAGAAATCAGCCTATGCCTCATCAATCAAAGTGCTATTGGTATTCTGGAAATTACAAAGCTCATATCCTTTAACTTAAAGATATAATTGCTTAAACTCAGGATGCAGCAACAGTTCTCCGCCTGTGAGCAACAAAAACAAAGTTCCAGCATTTTCATTTCTTCTGTGACATGTAACCAATCCTCAAGCGTCCTTTCTGCTTCATCTCTTCTACGCTCAGCCGGACAAAGCGTTTATCACAATTCATGTTGCACAGCGGCGTCAGTTCTAGAATGACATTGATTGGAACATGATTAACAGTAGCTTTTTCACATAGAAACCGTTCAATTGTTCCCTGGTATTCTAGCGATTCATAAGATTCTCCTGTTACTGCAAAGCGGATAACCAACGTTGGTCATCCGCTTGTAATCTTTGTAATATGTACTTTTATAAAAAATTATGAAGCATTCGGGTTTGTTTCCCATTCACGGTTCATTACTGTAGTAGCATGAATGTCCGATGAAGATCCTAAATTTTCTTCCCACCAATAAACATCTGTAGTACTGGAACCCCATCCTATAAATCCCGGCTGATACCAATAACCATTAGCCTCTGGTGGATTATCCTGAATTACACCTTTATGCCACTGATTGCACGCAGAAACCGGTCCCACTAAAAATTCATCTGCATTGCGACCTGTTCTTTGTAATCCGGGTTCTCCATTAGTCTCCGCATACAAGTATCCGGTTCCCGGCACATTACAATTAATTACGTAGCAAGCCGCAATATGTTCATTCGCAGCGAAAACTTCGCTCTCCATCATCGGTTTCACATAGTTCTTCATCTGTCGATTACCCCTTTCTATGTCTCAACTTTTACAAATAAGATTATACTAGTCTTACTTGTGTTTTTCAACCATATTCTGAGAAAACGAGTGAAATACCATTAATTGGGAAGAAAAGGACGTCAAAAAGGGCAGTTTTGTATCAAATTCACCAAAATGATGTAGATGATTTCATGAAACTTTCACAAGTTGAACATCTGTTCATAAATTGATTGACAGAAACAAGACACCTTTCACCATCCAAAAGTGTGTGCGGTTTCTCCTTGATTTGGCTTTTAAAAATATGCAAAAATAAATGGTTTAAATCTTATATATCGATGCAATATCAGTGTTTATGCTAAGGCATCAATAAGGAGGAAATTATGAGTATCAGAAAAAGAACAAGCAAAAAAGCACCAGGTGGTTATTCATACCAGGTTTATTTCAGTTATCATGACCGGTATACAGACGAAAAGAAGATGTTTACCAAAAGTGGATTATACACTTATGAAGATGCGTTGTACTGTGAAAAGAAGATGAAGATCGAATTGGACCAGAAGCATTACATGTGCAGTGGCCAAAGAGTCACGATGAATCAGATCTTCAATGAGTGGCTGAATATGGAGGCTTCTTACTATTATCAGGATAACACCATCATCGATTACAAGAATCGTTATTACAAGCATATTGAGCAGCGTCTTGGTTCTGTGCTTGTCAATGAAGTAGATTTTCGATTATTGCAGAATTACTTCAATGAAAACGAACAGATCGGTATGGCTACAAATTACAAGCTGAAAGAGGTGTTAAGTGCACTCTTTTTGTTTTCCATCAAATGTGGGTATATTTCAACCAATCCATTGAATTATGTCCGCATTTCCGGTAAGGACTCCACGCGTTCGTCACAAGCAAAGGTATACACAGATAAAGATTTTTTCAGGATCATCGATGAACTGCAAGCCATCAACACTTATCGAAGCCGTGTATATATTACTGCACTTTATATTAGCAGATATACCGGAATGAGAATTTCTGAAGTGTTTGCACTGGATAAAGACGATTTTTGCTTTGCATCGTCTACGATCTGTGTAAATAAGAAAATGGTCTATGCGAATAAAAAACAAACCGAACTTAAGGTGTGCAATGAGATGAAGTCCAAGACCTCTAAAAGTATTCTCCCATTTCATAAAGATCTGAAAACGATCATGTCTGAATGGTTTGATGTTCATCCTCAAAAACACGTCATCAGTGATGAAGATGGTTCTTATATCAACCCAAAGCAGCTGGAATATACCCTTTGGAAGATATCAAAACAACTAGGAATTCATTTTAATTAGGCTTAACCCACTAATTGGTGATCTGGTTAGAAGGTTACATTGAAAATACTTTCATTTCGTATCTGCCGGATGAAGAATGTTGTATGCACATGCCTGAGCTTCATCAATAAGCTCGTGATCATTTCCTGTCCATTTATTTTTCGGTACAGCTCTTGTATCCGGAACA
>UQPV01000050.1 GCA_900543035.1 uncultured Solobacterium sp. | reverse complement strand
GTTGTCCGGCATGGAGGTCTTGTCTCTGTTGACATACGAAGGTGAGTAGTGCTCACCTTTTTCGCTTGAATGGGAGGTGGTCTTATGGTCAACAAAAAGTCTGTTACGTTTGAAGAAGTGCTTGAAGAAGTCAAAAAATATATACACAAGCCGGAAAACATCGATCTGATCACAAGAGCATATCTGTTTGCCAGGGATCAGCATGAGGGGCAGTTCCGCAAAAGCGGAGAGCCGTACATCATCCATGCCATTCAGGTGGGATATACGTTGGCGCTGTTGCGCACCGGCCCCAAGACGGTCGCGGCCGGGTTCCTGCATGATACGGTAGAGGATTGCGAGGCGGAGACCGAGGATATCGCCAGGCTGTTCGGGGATGAGGTGGCTTCCCTGGTGGAATCGGTCACCAAGATCGGCGCGCTGAAATTCAAGGATGAGAAGGAATATCTCGCCAGCAATCACCGCAAGCTGCTGATCGCGATGGCCAAGGATGTCCGCGTCATCCTGATCAAGCTGGCCGACCGTCTGCACAACATGCGTACGCTGCAGTACATGCGTGAAGAAAAGCAGAAGAAGATCGCTGGTGAGACGCTGGAGGTCTATGCGCCGATCGCCCACCGCTTAGGTATGAGCGAGATCAAGAACGAGCTGGAGGATCTCAGCTTCAAATACCTGAACCGTGAAAAATACTTTGAAATTGCCAAGCTGGTGGAGAAGCGCGAATCAGAACGCAATGCGCAGGTCCAGGATATGATCAATGAGATCAGCGATATGCTGCATTCGCATGGCATCATGTCTTATCGGATCTTCGGCCGCAGCAAGCATCTGTACAGCATCTATAAGAAGATGGTGACGAAGAACAAGCGGTTTGAGGAGATCCTGGATCTGCTGGCGATCCGCATCATCACCGATACGGAAGTCAGCTGCTATGAGATCCTGGGCTATATCCATGCGAAATACCGCCCGATCCCCGGCCGCTTCAAAGATTATATCGCCATGCCGAAGGTGAACATGTATCAGTCCTTGCACACGACGATCATCGGCGAGGACGGCAATATCTTCGAGGTGCAGATCCGTACGGAGAAGATGGATGAGATCGCCGAGCGAGGTGTCGCCGCGCATTGGCGTTACAAAGAAGCGCAGTATGGCGGTCAGGAGCGCGAACAGAAGGAGATCGAGGAACAGCTGCATTGGTTCAAGGATTTCTCGATGATGAGCGATGAGGAAAGTGACGATCCGCTGGAATACATGAACGTCGTGCAGCGCGATATCTTCGAGGCCAATGTCTATGTGCTGACGCCTAAGGGAAAGGTCATCGCGTTGCCTAATGGTGCCACGCCGATCGATTTTGCCTATCGCATCCATACCGAGGTCGGTCATCATACCGTCGGCGCGACGATCAACGGCGCCATCGTACCGCTGAACACTCCGCTGAAGACCGGAGATGTCGTCAGCATCCGCACCAATAATCAGTCGGCGGGACCAAGCGAGGACTGGCTGAAGATCGTCAAATCTCCGCATGCCCGCAACAAGATCCGCTCATTCTTCCAGCGGCAGGAAAGTGAGAAACGCCTTGACCTCATCCATAAGGGCGAGGCGATGCTGGAAGATGAAGCGCGGCGGCGGAATATGGAGGATGTCACGCATAAGCGTTTGGAACAGATCATGGGCTCGCTGTCTTTCAGCAGCGTGCAGGATCTGTTCGTGGCCATCGCCAACAAGCAGGTTTCCTTGCAGGCCGTCATGGAACGGCTGCAGAAGCACAAGGTGACGACGCCCATCGACAATGCGGACCTGCTCAAGATGTTCAACCGCACCGAGGTCCGGCCGAAGAAAAAGTCAGCTTGCGGCATTCATGTGCCTGGCATCGAGACGATGAAGGTGCAGCTGGCTTCCTGCTGCTCACCGGTGCCGGGAGATGAGGTCGTCGGTTATATCACCAAGGGTCAGGGCGTGCGCGTGCATCGTGCGGACTGTCCGAATATCGCCAGGGAGAAGCAGCGGCTCATCCATGTCGAGTGGGAAGAGGACCTGGAAGAGAAGAACTATGATGTCGATCTGGTCGTGCATTCCAACGACCGCAGCTATCTGCTCAGCGATATCGTCACGGTCGTCTCGCAGTGCAAGGCCAAGCTCAACAAGGTCGATTCCAAAGTCAATGAAGACGGCATCACGGCTACGACGAAGCTGACGGTCGGCGTCAATGATGCAGAACATCTGCGCACGCTGATCGCCAATCTGCGCAAGGTCAACAGCGTGAATGATGTAGAGCGCGTCATTCATTAAATCATCAGGGACGGGATCTCGTCCCGTTTTTTGAAGGGAGAGTTGCAAATGGCGTTATATTTGCAGAAATACCGCAGTCTTTGCATCTTGTGCTTGTTCAGCTTGATCGTCCTTTTGGCGATCTATATCTTTTTGCGTCAATCAGGTGATCTTGAACAGTCACTGTACCCGCTGTTTGGCAGCATCGTCTTGCTTTTCCTCATCGTGTTTATCCGGATCCAGGATGCCAGGATATTCGGCGAGCTCTCCACACAAGTGCGCGGCGGACAAGTGCTTTCCGAGACACAGCTGGATGCGCTCGTGCAAAAGAAAGCAAGAACAGCTTCTCTGCTCCTGGAACTCAAAGGCATCCAGGCTTTTGCACAAGGAGAACATGAGGAAGGCATCCGGATGCTTCAGGAAGCTTGGGCGAAGATACAAGATAAACACGGGAAGGACTGGCAGCGGATCAAGGCGCGCATCGGCTGTTGCTTGCGGCTGTGTCAGATGGTACGAGGACAGCCCCTCTTTGATCAGCTGGCCTTGGAAGATCGAGACAGCAAAGCATTGAATGACATGCAAGACTGGAAGATGCGCTGGGAGAATGGGCACGATGAACGGGCGCTGTGGGAGATGCAGGCCTGCGCGGAACAGCTGCGTGAGCCATATCTGCGCGTGTATGCGCTGCTCATCTGCATCCGCTCCATGAAGCAGAAAGAACAAGACCAGGCGATATCGCTGTGCGAAGTGCTGACTGCATGCCAGCTTCCGGATGTTGCCCATCAGGCAGCGTGTCTGCTGGAGGAAATGAAAGGGGGCGCATATCATGATTGACCGTCTGCTGCGCCGCCAGCGGTCTTTCTTTCTCTTGCTGGCAGTGATGCTTGTGATCGGCTTTCTGGCTTTTGAATTCGCATCCTCCGCAGAGGTGGCCCTGGCCATCCTGCTCATCCTGGAAGAAGTGCCGCTCATCATGCTGTGGGTCTTCATCACAGCGCCGCGCCTGCGTCTGCAAGTGCAAGATCAGTTTGTTTCCCTTCTCGATGATGAGCTCGATCCGTGGCAAGCCCGGCAGCGTCTGAAGCAAGAGCGTCTGGAAGATCTGCTCGATGCGCAGAACATGCTCTCGCTCTGTGATCTGCTGGAAGGAAAGGAACAAGCGGCAATCGATCGTCTGCAGAGGGCGCTGTGTCGGCGCATGCCGAAATCGCTGCGGATACAGCTGCTGCTGAATCAGAGCGTCATGCAAGTGCTTGTCGGACAGAGCAGAGAGGCCAAGGACAGCTTGCAGCAGGCACAGCAGCTGCTCTTTGCATGTAAAAAAGTCAGCTTGCAGATCAGCCGGGCACGGGACACCAGTGTGCTGCTTGTCGCACATGCATCGGGCGAACAGGATGACGCATCCTATATGAACATGCTGCGCCGGATGATCGTGATCGAATCGCTTTCGCTGCGTTCACGCATGATGTATCGGTATTTGCTGGGCATGTGCGCGCTGCGCCATCATGACCAGCGCTGTGTGCTTGAACAGCTGGCCTGGCTGGAGCGCTTTGCCCCTAAGACCTGCTTTCCCGCGCGTCTGCGCGCCGCGATCAGCGAGGCAGGAGGTGAACGGGCATGAAGACCCTGAAGCTTTTATTCGGCTTGTGCGTCATGCAGCTGGTGATCGTGGCTAGGCTCGCCATGCGCCCCAGTGTTCCTGTATCGGATGGCTCAGCGCCATATTCGCCCTTCTCTGCAACAGACCCTGATCCTTCTGATCCTGAAGGCAGCCTGATCGATGCTCCTTCTGCCGTTTCTGATGAAGGTCAGACAGGCATCAATTATGCGGAAAGCGGGACGATGGCTGATTTTCGCATCGTCTCTGGCATACCGCAGTATACAAGAGATGGCGGCGCGACCTGGGAAGAGCTGCCAGTCTCTGCTGATCTGCTGCAAAACGAGTGGCAGGATTATCTGAAGATGGGGCCGCAGAGCTACATCATCACGGATGATCAGATCATCCTTGCCTATACTGGCGTTAATGGCGATGCGAAGCTGCTGGTGGGCGATGCGCAAAAGACATGGGAACAAGTTGGCATCGACCTTGACGGGCAGCAGGCCCTGCAGATGTCCTTGTCGCAGGATGCGCAAGGCATATACCGGCTCGCCATCCTGGGCAATTTTCAATCCTTTGTCTGCGGTACGAGCGAAGATGGCATCAACTGGACATTCGGACATGCCGTATCTGCTTCAGAAGATGTACTGTTCAACGGAGGGCTCAGCTTTTATGCGATGCCGCTTATGGATGATGGAACGATCATGCTGGTGTATCATAATGATGTGGCCATCAGCACCAACGGCGGCAGTTCGTTTTATCGCATGAGCGATACTGCCCCGCAGCTGGCAGAACAAGTCGATGCCGGTGCATTGCCTTATGATGATCATGAAGGCGGGTGGCATGTCCCGCTGCGAGATGGCAGCGAAGCCGTCAGCACCGATAAGCTGTACTGGTCGAAATGATGAGAGGAGCATGGATATGATCGAATGGAAAGACGTTACCGACACTTTTTCAGAAGAGCGAAGACACTATAATGGGAAATATCTGGAACAAGATGAAGTATATGGGGATGAGCTTGAAGTCAGTATCTTTTCCGCGCTTGAGGAAGAATGGGAGATATACTTCAGCTTTGGGATATTTTATGGGATCGTCTACGCTAAAGCGGATCAGGTCTATACGCTCAGAGATGAGATGAAGCAGATCCTGCAGGCAGAATGCGACAAGGCGGGAGAACCCAGCGATGAATTCATCGGTTGGTTTGTCGAGAAATTTCATGTCTGCATGCCAGATGATATTGTGTTCAATTTTGACTTGGAATCGTTTCTTGAACAGATGCCATGGTGATGTCATCCGCTTAAATCCGGATCATTGGCATAGGCGGAATGGATGTTAGGCTGGTGTTCTTGTTCAAACTGCCTGAGCTTAACGGACAGCATCGTTTTGATCTCACAAAAAGCGAACAGGTAAGATATACGCGGTGCTGAGCTGATCGCAGATATGGGAGCTTTTCTAGGCTGACAGTTTGATGGGGAGCGACCCTCAGCACAGTACGAGGTTCATCCTGCGGCCGGATCAGCTGCGCCACCATCGGTTTTGTATCAAACCATGGTGATGGTCAAACCTGACGAATAAGCAATAGAAGAACGATAGAGATCATGGAAGGAACAAGGGGAAAAGCAAAAAGGCCGGTTCAGCGCATTTGCTGTGCCAGCCTTTCATCATATATCTGATTCAATGTTTCTTCCATTTCAGCTTCAGCTCCGTCCACAGGCATTTATACATGCAAAACCATTCCTGGGGCCAGTGCTTCAGCTTGTCTTTCTCGCGGTATACGCTGACGCAGTAGTCGTCAAAATAGCGCTTGGCGAAATAATTGGCGCGGCGGGCATGGAAGGGGGAAGTGATGATGATCGCGCTGCGGCAGTGGTGCTTTTCCCATAGCGGCTTTGCGCAGGTGAAATTTTCATAGGTGTTTCTTGCTCTGGTCTCGCACTCATGCGGGATATCTTCCTGAGCGAGCACATGGGCCATCATGTGTTCGGCCTCATTGTATCTGTTTTTTACGCAGCTGCCACTGATGATGAGCAGGCGATAGGCATGCTGGCGGTAGAGCCAGAGCGCATGATCGCTTCGCCTTTTCTGCATGCGGCTCAAGGCGCCGTCGTCCTTGCATGGACAGCCCAGCACGAGCGCCAGATCGTAGGTCTGATCCTTTCGTTTCGGCGGCTTGGGGAAGAAGATGAACAATGGCAGGATGAGCAGGAACAGGATGATGAGCAGGCTAATGAGCATGATCTTCATAAATGGGAGCCTCCACTTCTCTTTGCATGAGCGCCTTGCGCGCCTGATCGTCTGCGTAAGTATATAATGCGGCCGCTTTCAGCTCGCTGTCGCGGTAGAAGGCGGGAAGGTCGGTAAAGCGGGAAACGACCTGCACATCGTGCTGCCGCAGCGTTTTCAACAATGCTCTTGCCCTCTCGTTGAAGGCGAGCGGCCGCAGATGGGTGATGCGGCGGTGTGCATCTGCCTGCGCCCGGTCTGTCTGCAACAGATAATGGATCAAGGTGCGGCGGATGCGGCTGGCCGTGCAGCGTGCGCTGGTGCAGCGGTCCAGAAAAGCGGCGTAGGTCTCTTCTCTTGCGGCCTGTTTCAGCAGATGCTCGATCCCTTCATCCATCAGCAGGCATTTTTTCATGGCCGCTGGATCATCCAGCAGCAGCCGCGTCTGTAAATAAGGATAGAGATTTTCCATCGTGCGCTCTTTGTTCATCGCATCCTGCATGGGCGTATAAGCGCTGATCTCCTCGCCGCGCAGGAAATGGCTGCGGATGGCCGTGGCGGAGGCGATCGGACCGCGTATTATTGTGTCGTGATAATCGTTGGTGCGCTGGATCGTGCAGATGTGCAGCCCGTGTCTTCGCGCGGCCTGGATGTAGCAGAGGCCCAGGATGTCGTTGGGGGACATGGGGCCGGCCTGCTGCGCATACTGACGCACGGTGCTCATCCTGCCTTTTTCCGGCTGGAAACCAGAGAGGTCGTCGGCCATCCTGCGCAGACGATCCAGGTCGTTGCTCTCGCTGCCGAACGCGATGGTGTCTGCGCCGGCGAGCGCAAGGATGTCGATGGCGGCGGAGGCGAAAAACTGCGCGCTTTGCACCGCGTGGATGGTCGGCAGCTCCAGCACGAGATCCACTCCGTGATGAAGCGCTGTCCTTGCCCGGCTCCATTTGTCCGCGATGGCCGGTTCTCCGCGCTGGACGAAATGCGGGCTCATGACCGCGATGAGCAGATCGCATCCGCTCTGCTTGCGCGCCTGATGGATATGATGGATGTGTCCGTTGTGAAAAGGATTGTATTCAACGACGATGCCGCAGACGTTCATGGCTTCACCTCGATGCCATTAATATAGCATAAAAGCAAAGGGAATGATATAATTTTGAGGGAGTGATTTGATGAGACAGGAACATCTGCACATGCCTTCTGATGAAGACGGCCTCATGCTGCACGGTCTGCTGCAGCTGCCGCAGGGCGAGGTGCGCGGCATCCTTCATCTGGTGCATGGCATGTGCGATCACAAGGAACGATATCAGCAGATGCTCGATTTCTTCAGCGAACAGGGCTACGCTGTGGTGATCTTCGATCTGCGCGGACATGGGGAGAGCGTCCGTGACCGCGATGATCTGGGATACTTTTATGATGCCAGCGGCGTTTGGCTCGTGCGGGACATCCATCAGGTCGTCCATCGGATGAAGGAGCGCTTCGGCGATGTGCCTTATTTTCTCTTCGGCCACAGCATGGGTTCGCTGGCCGTGCGCTGTTATGTGCGTCATTATGATTATGAGGTCGACGGCGTGATGCTCTGCGGCACGCCCTGTGCGAATCCGCTGGTTCCGCTGGCGATGATGCTGTGTGCGCTGATGCGGCGTTTCCAGGGCGATCATGCGCACGGCCGCCTGTTCCATGCATTGACCCTGGGCCCGTATGAAAAGGCGTTCCCTCAGGGCAGGCATGCCTGGATCTCATCGATGGAAGATGCCGTGAAGGCGTATGAGGCAGATCCGCTCTGCTCCTTTACCTTTACGCTCAATGGATATCAGAATCTGTTCGCGCTCATGTATGATGCTTATGATGAAGAAGGCTGGCTCTGCCGTCAGCCGGATCTGCCGTTCTTCTTCGTGGCGGGAGAAGAGGATCCGGTGATCGGTTCTTCGCAGGCGTGGACGCGTTCCATGCAGCGGCTGAAGAAAAGCGGCTATGCGCGCATCGTGAAGAAGGCGTATCCGCACGCCCGCCATGAGCTTTTCCATGATCGCTGCGCGCAGGAAATGATGCAGGATCTGCTTTCCTGGATGGAAAGCATGCGCCCTTGGGAAGGCTGATCCGCGCGGTTTTGTGAATTTTAAAATATTCTTGACTTTGATCATCTATTTCTTTATAATGTTTTCGTTGACATGAGGTGGTGAAGTCGGTGAGATATTCCAAAGCAGATTTCCTGCAGGCTGAGAACAATACCATCGCGTTGGACGAGGACATCAGTTTTGAGCCTGAGGCGTTTGCCCGGATGCATCACATCCGATCTGTTCCCCGCGTTCATGTGAGCGGAGAAATTCATTACGATGTTGTAAGCGAGCGCGTATATGCGGATCTGTCGGTTACAGGAGTGATGATTGTACCGTGTTCAATAACTCTGGAAGACGTTGAGGTTGAGTTCCACTCGGAATCATCCGAACAGTTCTCTTTCGTCAAGAGCGAAGATGCGGATGTGCATGAGACAAAAGGTGATGTCGTTGAGTTGTTGCCGGTTATCTTTCAGCTGATCCTCATGGAGGTTCCCCTGAAGGCCGTAAAGCCTGGGATCGGGGAATATCCGCAGGGAAAGGGCTGGAAAGTAATCAGGGAAGAAGATCTCAGAAAAGAAAAAGAACAGGAGATCGATCCCCGTTTAGCAAAGTTGCGAGAATTCAAAGTGGAAGATTAAGTAGGAGGTGCGAACATGGCTGTACAGCAGAGACGTAATTCAAAAACGAGAAAAGCAAAACGCAGAACTCATTACAAGCTGGCTGCGCCGACACTGGTGAAGTGCCCTGCATGCGGTGAGTACAAGATGGCACACAAGATGTGCGAATGCGGTGAATACAACGGAAGGACCGTAGTTGAGAAATAAGAAGGCGACTTCTTATTTTTTTTCTGCCTGAGGGCGGAAAATGCGATTTTTCGGTTGCGGACGGCATGATTCTGTGATAAACTGAACATGTACGTGAACGAGGAGTGGGTTATGCCCACTCCTTCATTATGATGAGAAGGAGAAGTGTTATGGACCAGATTTCACAGATCAGGACGATGATTCAGCCGGTTCTGGAACAGAACGCATGTTCTCTGTATGATCTGCGATGGGTGCAGGATGGAAAGATGCGGGTGCTGCAAGTCTCCATCATGCACGCGGACGGATCGATGGACATAGACACATGCGCGATCGTTTCAGAGGGCATATCAGCGCTGCTGGATGAAAGCGACTTCATTTCCCATGAGTATTTTCTGGAGGTCTGCTCTCCAGGGGCGGAACGCGAGCTGCGCACGCCGCAGGAGATCGCTGCTGCCGTGGGAGAATACGTGTTTGTCAAACTGAAGGATCCCAAAGCCGGAATGGACAGTGTCAAGGGAACCATGACCGCTTATGATGAGGATGGGATCGTGGTGGAGTATATGGCCAAGGCCGTCAAGAAGAAGATCACGATCGATCCGGAAAATATCGCATTGATACGCTTATCCGTTAAAATATAGAGAGGAACAGGAAGATGAAACTGAAAATGTTTATGGATGCCATGCAGGCGATCGAGAATGACCGCAAGCTGACCAAGGAAATCGTGGTAAGCGCGCTGGAAGAAGCGCTGATCAAGGCTTACCGCAAGCACATCGAGATCCCGGATGCGCTGGTGCGTGTCGACATCAGTGAGAAGACCGGCGCGATCAAGGTGTTCCAGGAACGGCAGGTCGTGGAAAATGTGGAAGACGACGAGATGGAGATCTCGCTGGAAGACGCACAGCGCATCAACAAGAACTATCAGCTGGGCGATCTGGTGGATGAGGAAGTCAATATCCAGGAATTCGGACGTGCGGCGGTCGTCCTTGCCAAGAACGTCATGAAGCAGAAGATCCGCGAGGCGGAAAAGCAGATCGTCTATGAGGAGTATTGCGATAAGGTGGAAGAGATGATCACCGGCACCATCGAGACGGTCGAGGAGAAGTTCTGCATCGTGAACATCGGAAAGACCCTGGCCATGATGCCGAAGAACCAGCAGATGCCCAATGAGAAATATCGCGAAGGGGAGCGCATCCGCGTGGTGATCATCGAGGTCAACAAGGAGACCAAGGGCGCGCAGGTGCTCGTATCCCGCGCCGACGCGACGCTGGTCAAGCGTTTGTTTGAGAAGGAAGTGCCGGAGATCTATCAGGGCATCATCGAGATCAAGGCGATCGCCCGTGAGGCGGGAGAGCGTACGAAGATGGCGGTGTATTCGCATAATGAGAACATCGATCCGATCGGCGCCTGCATCGGACCGCGCGGACAGCGCGTGCAGGTGGTCATCGACGAGCTGCACGGAGAGAAGATCGATATCTTCGAATGGAGCGAGGATGTCAGCGAGCTGATCAAGAACGCGCTCTCACCGGCAGAAGTGCTCGGCGTCATCCCCAGCGAAGAGAAGAAGGGCGGCCTGCTGGTCATCGTTCCGGATCATCAGCTGTCGCTCGCGATCGGTAAGCGCGGAAAGAACGCCCGTCTGGCGGTCAAGCTCACCGGACGCAAGATCGACATCAAGGCCGAGAGCGAAGTGAACGAGGCCGGCATCGACTGGCGCGGCATCGCGGCAGCACAGCATGAGGAATTCCTGCGCCGTCAGGAAGAGGAGCGCATCCGCCGCCAGCAGGAGCTGTTCGCCTCCAGCAATGAGGACAATGAGATCGCCAGCGTGGAGGATGCGGACTTCGATTACAACGATGAGCCTGTGGAAGAAGAGATGACGCCGCAGGAGGAAACGCCGGAAACGAGCGGACCGATCCAGGAGGAGCCTGAGGCAGAACCGGCGCAGAAGCCGCAGGTCAAGGAGGAGCATCCTTCCGATGACTTTGAGGAAGCGGCCCGCATCGCTAAGGCAAAGCAGAAGGAAAAAGGACTCGACCTGCGCGAAAAGCAGGAATTTACGTCCAAGTTCGAGGCATTGGCGGATGCCAGCGCATCTCATGCCGGAGAAAGCCGTCCGAGCCGTCCGAGCCGCAAGAAGAACGATCGGGATGAAGAGAAGCGTCGTCCGACCTTCGATCCGTCTAATCTGGAATATGAGTTCAAGCCGATCTATACGGAAGAGGAGCTGGCGGAGATCGAGCGCCAGGAAGAAGAAGAGCGCGAGAACGACTGGATCAACAATGATATCGACTTTGATGAATATGACAAGTATTACGATTAACTGAGGTGATAGCATGCGTAAGATACCGATGCGCAAATGTGTGGCCACGCAGGAGCAGCTGCCTAAGAAGGAGCTGATCCGCATCGTGCGCACACCGCAGATGGAAGTCAAGATCGACGAAAGCGGAAGGATGAACGGACGCGGCGCCTACCTCAAGCGCAGCGTGGAAGCAGTGGACCTCGCGCAGAAGCGCAAGAGCCTCGCCCGTTCGCTCGAGTGTGAGATCCCGCAGGAGATCTATGAACAGCTCCGGGAGATGTTCGGAGGCAAGAGTGCATAGATGGCAGAGCACGCTGGGGCTCGCGATGCGCGCCCGCAAGGTCGTCATGGGGGACGCGGTGCTGAAGAGCATCCAGAATGGCCAGGCATGCCTGGTCATCCTCGCGGATGACTGCGGAGAAAACCAGCGCAAGAAGATTTGCGACAAATGCGCTTTCTATGATGTCCCGCTGATGCGGGTGGAAAGCGGCAGCATGATCGATGCGGCAGTGGGGGAATATAACCGCAAGGCCGTGGTGATCATCGATCAGGGGTTTGCGAAAACGATACAATCGTACATGAAAGGCTAGGTGATTGGTATGGCCAAACCACAGAGAAGAGGGCCGAGGAAACCTGGAAAAGGTGGAAAACAGAAAAACTTCACACCGCGCAAGGAGCGTGTCGAAGTCAAGGAGATCACGTATCACGGACCGATGAGCGTCGGTGAGCTTGCGGAGAAGCTGAACCGCAATGCGAGTGAGATCATCAAACTGCTGTTCATGATGGGCACGATGGTGACCATCAACTCCACACTGGATGAGGAAAACATCGAGCTGGTCTGCATGGAGTTCAATGTGGAATGTCACAAGGAAGTCATCATCGAGGAGGAGGATCTGGAGGAACAGATCAACGCCATGGAGGAGGATCCTTCCAAGCTGAAGCCGCGTCCGCCGGTGATCACGATCATGGGACATGTCGACCATGGCAAGACGACGCTGCTGGACACGATCCGCAAGACGCATGTGACCGAAGGCGAGTTCGGCGGGATCACGCAGCACATCGGTGCATACCAGGTCAGCGTCAAGGGAAGAAAGGTCACCTTCCTGGATACGCCGGGCCATGAGGCTTTTACCGCCATGCGTGCCCGCGGCGCGCAGGTGACGGATATCGTCGTCATCGTCGTCGCTGCCGATGACGGCGTGATGCCGCAGACGAAAGAGGCCATCGACCATGCCAAGGCTGCCGGCGTGCCGATCGTCGTGGCCGTGAACAAGATGGATAAGCCGGGCATCAATCCTGACCGGATCAAGAGCGAGATGGCGGATAATGGCGTCATGCCGGAAGAGTGGGGCGGAGACACCATCTTCGTGCCGATCTCTGCCAAGTTCGGCGACGGCGTGGACGATCTGCTGGAAACGCTGCTGCTGGTGGCGGATATGGCCGAGCTGAAGGCCAATCCGGATCATCTGGCGACCGGTACGGTCATCGAGGCCAAGCTGGACAAGGGACGCGGACCGGTATCCACGCTGCTGGTGCAGACCGGAACGCTGCGTACCGGAGACGCGCTGGTCGTCGGTACGGCATACGGCCGTGTGCGCAAGATGGTGGATGACCGCGGGCGTGAGATCAAAAAGGCGCTGCCTTCCACGCCGGTGGAGATCATCGGCCTCAACGATGTCCCGATCGCCGGCGATGTGTTCAAGGCGTTCGACGATGACAAGAAGGCCCGTCATGTCGCAGAGGCAAGACTGCAGAAGCGGGTGGAGAAGGAACGCAATTCCACCAGCGCCATGTCGCTGGACGATCTGGCCCGTCAGATCGAGCAGGGCGATGTGCAGGACATCAACATCATCATCAAGGCAGATGTGCAGGGAAGCGCAGAGGCCGTGAAGGCAAGCATGGAGCGGCTGGACGTGCAGGGCGTGCGCGTCAATGTCATCCGGTCCACGGCCGGTCAGATCACCGAGTCTGACATCATGCTGGCGAGCGCATCCAATGCGATCATCTATGGCTTCAACGTGCGTCCCAACGCGATGGTGCGCAAGAAGGCGGAAGAAGAGGGCATCGAGATCCGTCTGCACAACATCATCTACAAGGCGCTGGAGGAGATGGAGCTTGCCATGAAGGGCATGCTTGCGCCGGTCTATGAGGAAGTCGTCATCGGACAGGCTGAAGTGCGTCAGACGTACAAGGTCAGCAAGGTCGGCACCATCGCCGGCTGCATGGTGACCGACGGTGTCGTGAAGCGCGACAGCAAGGTGCGGCTGATCCGCGAGGGCGTCGTGATCTATACGGGCAAGCTGGGCAGCCTGCGCCGTTTTGAAAACGATGTCAAGGAAGTGCAGAACGGCTTCGAGTGCGGAATGACGATCGCCAATTTCAACGACATCAAGGTCGGCGACATCATCGAGCTGTTCGAAGACCAGCAGGTGGAAGTCGAGTAATATGAAGGGCAAGAGTGACAAGATCGCGGCCATCATCCAGCGTGAGGTTTCCTCCATCATCCAGATGGAGCTCAAGGATCCCAAGGTCGGGTTCATCACCATCACGGATGTCACGGTGACCAATGATCTTTCCATCGCGAAGATCTATGTGACATTCCTGGGCAAGCAGGCACGCATCGATGCCGGCATGAAGGCGCTGGAGCGCAGCAAGGGCTTCATCCGCTCACAGCTGGCAGGAAGGCTCACCATCCGCAAGGTGCCGGAGCTGATCTTCCTGTATGATGAATCGCTGGAAAAGGGCAATCAGATCGAAAAGATCATCAAAGAGATCAATCAATGACAGTAAGGGAGAACGCAAGACGAAACATGTCTTACGTTCTCCCTTTTTTGCTGTTTCAGCATCAGTACAATTTTCGTCATGAAATATTCCGTGTTTTTTAAATTGTTTTATCCTGCCCGTTCCTCTAGTATGAAAGATGGAAATGGAACATATCGTTTCAATTCAAGCATTTTTTTCATGAAGAAGGAGGGAAAATGAAATGAAAAAAATCACGACTGTGGCAGCGGCACTCGCTTTGATGACATCATCGCTGCTGCCGACAAGCGTCCTGGCGCAGGAGGGACAGCTGAATCTTCCGGAATTTCAGGATCTGGGAGATGGCAGCGAGAACCTCGCGCTGAATATGAAGGTCTCTGCCTCATCCAATGAGGGGACTGCCGGACGTTTTGAAAATGCCGCTGTGGATGGCAACATGTCTACGCGCTGGGCTTCCCGCGCCGGCACCAATGACAGCGATGTCGATCAGACATGGTATTGTGTCGACCTGGGCAAGGTCATGGACATCAACAAGATCGACATTCACTGGGAATCCAGACCGAATAAGTTCAAGATCCAGATCTCTGAGGATGGCGAGCAATGGAGCGACCTGGGCGAGGTGATCGACAATGGCGAGCTGCAGGAGGGAGAACCGAATGCCAAGCTCAACACATTGGATGATTTCGGCACGGTCAAGGCGCGTTTCGTGAAGATGCAGGGCATCGAGCGCCGCCGTCATGAGACCAACGGCAATACCGGCTATTCGATCTATGAGATCGAGGTGTATGGACCGGCATGGAGCGACGAGACCTTTGTCAATGAGTATCTCGACCAGCTCAGCGTACCGTCCCGTATGACACAGGATACGCTGCTGCCGATCGCAGATGATGATTACAGCGTCAATGTCAGCTGGGAGTCTGACAGCGATGCGCTCACCATCGACGCGCAGGGCAATGTCAGCGTGGTCCGGGGCGAACAGGAACAGAAGGTGACCCTGAAGGCGATCGTGACCCGCAATGAGGCCGTCGCAGAAAAGGTCTATGAAGTGACGATCCCGTCAAATCAGCCGGCGGACTACAGCATCTACCCTGTGCCAGCCAGCATGAAGGAGAAGGATGGCACCCTGATCCCGGATCAGGAAGTCACGCTCGTCATGGAGGATGAGGTCGACGATTATACGAAGCAGCATATCTACCGCGTGCTGGAGGAAAACGGCATGTCTTACAGCACGGCGGCTGAGCCGGATGCAGAAGGCACCAATGTGATCCTCGGCGTCGCGGATGGAGAAGGCGCTGCCGATGATTACTTTGCAGAAGTCGACTATGATCGCAGCATCTCTACTGACAAGAGCGAAGGCTATGTGCTCGATGTCGATGAAGAAAAGCATACCATCGCCGTCATGGGCCATGAGAACACCGGAACGTCTTACGGTCTGGATACGCTCGATCAGATGCTCGATCAGGGCGAAGGCGAGCTCAAGGAAGTGCTGATCGAGGATGCGCCGGAAACGGAATTCCGCGGCTTCATCGAAGGATTCTACGGCGAGTGGACACATGAGAACCGCATGGACCTGATCCGTTTCTGCGGAGAGAACAAGATGAACACCTACATCTATGGTCCGAAGAGCGACCCGTATCATACGGCGCAGTGGCGCGATCCATACCCGGCAGAACAGCTGGCACAGCTCGCGGAACTCGTGGAGACCGGTAAGCAGCACAATGTGGAGGTCGTCTGGGCCGCACACGTCGGCGGACATATCGACATGGGCAGCGACGCGGATATCCAGGCGCTGATGGACAAGTTCGATCAGCTCTATGACATCGGCGTGCGTCAGTTTGCCGTGTTCTTTGATGATTCGTCGACAGATAATACGCATCTGGTCGATTTCCTGAATACCATCCAGCATGATTATGTGGACGCTAAGGGCGATGTCAAGCCGCTGATCATGTGTCCGCAGTATTACAACAAGAATCAGGGCGGCGTCGATTACCTGCGCAGCCTGTCACAGAGCGATGAGCGCATTCAGATCATGTGGACCGGCGACAATGTCGTTTCTGAGGTCAACCAGAGCATGATCGACTACATCACCGATCTGATCGGCCGTCCGGTCTATGTCTGGTGGAACTACCCGGTCAATGACCTGGGCAGATCGCACTAGCTGCATATGGGACCGACAGAGGCGCTGCAGCCGGGCATCGAGAACATGAGCGGACTCGTCTCTAACCCGATGATCCAGGCACAGGCCAGCAAGGTCTCTCTCTTCAGCATCGCGGATTACACTTGGAACAGCGAGGCATTTGACAGCCAGCTCAGCTGGGAGAATTCCTGGGCGCGCATCATCACCGACGATGAGCAGGCGCTTGAGGCGTTCAAGATCTTCTGTCAGAACTGTGCTTCCGCCCCGATGTCTTTTGCGCAGACCGATGAGTCAGTCTATCTGATCCCTTACTTTGAGGCATTTGAGCGCAAGCTGGCCGCACAGGAGGATTACACGGCAGCGGCAGCCGCACTGTGCGAGCAGTTCCAGCTGATCATCGACGCATGCGATACGCTGGATGCTTACCAGGGCACAGGCAATATCTCCGCAGAGATCCGCAACTGGGTCGACACGCTGCGTGATGTCGCCGAAGTGGGCAAATATGTATTTGAACAGCTGCAGACGCTTGATCCGGTATCCAAGGATGATGATCAGAGCATCATTGCGATGATCAACTTCATCAACGATGCATCGAAGCGGCTGAATGACACGAACGCGCATACCCAGAAGGCTGCGCAGAAGCGCATTTATCCGTTCATCGAATCTGTGCTCTCCGCTATGGCAGAAACGATGTATCCGGCGCTGGGCTTCCCTTGCACAGCGGCAGGATTTGGTTCGGCCAATGCGGATTACAGCGCGATGACCGATGGTCAGAAGGACACATATGTCGAACTGGGCGCACAGGTGATCGATGATCATTTCGGCATCGACCTGAAAGCGGTCAACCGCGTAACCGACATCCATCTCACGATGGGAGAGAGCGATGAAGAGGGCAAGCAGTCTTACTACAAGGAAGGCGTGCTGGAATATTCCGCAGATGGAAACACATGGACACCGATCGACACGTTCGATACGCCGCAGATCGATGTGACAGACCTGGCTATTCAGGCGAGATACATCCGTTACCGCGCGACGGCGATCTTCGAGGACATCACCAACGGTGTCAATCTCTCGAACATCCGGATCATGGAGATGAGCGTGAATGAAAGCACGCCGGCAGCGGTCTATACCAATGCTTCCGGCCTGGATGCGTTGTCTGTCAGTACGCAGGACGGACAGGTAACGCTGACGGGCAGCGAGCAGATCACGCTGCAGCCGGGTGAATACGTCGGCGTACAGTATGATGTATGCAAGACGCTGTATGGCATTCAGACGCCGGAGGCACTGACGAGCGTCAGCGTATCGACAGACGGTGAGGAATGGAATGCCGCAGAAGGAACAGATGCGCAGAACGCCAAGTATATCCGCCTGATGAATGAAGGCGAAGAAGCCGTGACCTTTACGGCCGCAGACTTCACGTATCGCTGCGGCGGCCGTGCGCCGGTCGTTTCCGCGACCAACAGCGGCGGCAGCATCTATTCTGGAAACGCGCCGAATACCGTGGACGGCGACGCTTCTGATGGTTCAGCCATCTGGTACAGCAACGCGAACTACGCGACCCTCGAATACACCTTTGAGACCGCACTGCCACTGGCATCGGTAGAGATCACCTGCACCAAGGACGTGCTGGACAGAGGTCATATCGACATCAGCGAAGACGGCGAGACCTGGCGTACGGTTTCGACATTCACGACAGCGGGCAATGTGAACACGCTGACATTGAGCGGCGACAAGGCATTGAAGATGCGCCTTTGCATCGACAAGAGCGGCTGGGTAAAGATCAGTGAAGTGAACATTCAGGTCAAGGAAGACATGAGCGTGCTCAGCGGTGATTCTGACCAGCTGACCAAGGCGATGGACGGCAATCTGCTCACGTCTTATGACACCGGAGAAGCCGCAGGCTCATTCATCTACAACAACGTCAACAGCACCGAAGAAAATACGCTCGTCCTCGTCAAGGATCCGGATACACAGATCCGCGTGGAAGGCATGATCGACGGCGAATGGCAGGATATGGGCACATACAGCGGCGTATACAACGAGATCCGCTATCCGATCCCGACCGCATCTTTCCGTATCTCTTGGGATGAAGGGGAAAATGTATCCTTCTATGAGCTGATGAGCGCATATGTGGAAGAAGATGAGGAGACCGCAAGCGAAGCAGCCATCCAGGCTCTGCGCAACATGGTCGATAAAGCCAATGCGCTGGGATCAGATGATGAAGCGCTGAAGGCAGCGATCGAAGCTGCACAGGCGGTCCTGGATAAGGATGCGCCGACCTCTACTGAAGTCGTCACTGCTCTGCTCGATCTGAGTGAAGCAATGCAGGCGCTGAACACCGATGAAAGCACGGACGCCTTAAGAGCAGACGTACAGGCGACGATCGACTTCATCACCGAAAACATCCTGACCAACGTGGACAACGTTCGTCCAGGCAAGGTGCAGGCGCTGAAAGACGCAGTTGCCGCAGCAGAAAAACTGCTCGCTAACCCGGATGCGACCGCTGATGAGCTGAAGGCAGCGAACAAAGCGATGACCAAGGCAGCCCAGGAGCTGTGGGAGATCGTGACGAAGGCTGAACTGGAAG
>UQPV01000049.1 GCA_900543035.1 uncultured Solobacterium sp. | reverse complement strand
TTTCATCCGTGTTCAGGTCTGCCATCGCTTCGCTCAGATCGAGCATCGCGCTGACGACTGCGGTAGAGGATGCATTGGCCGGATCATCGAGCAGTGCCTGTGCATTGGCGATCAGCTCTGCCAGAGAATCTTCCTGCAGGGCGTTCGCCTTGTCGACCACATTCTGCAATGCGTCGATGGCCGCTTCGCTCGCCTTGATCTGCAATGCGCTGACTGCGCTGTTCAGCGCGTTTGCGGCATTGTTGATCTCGCTCTGGCTTGCGGTCGCATTGTCCGCAACTGTCTGTGCGGCAGTCAGGGCATCCTGCAGCGCCTGCCAGCTGTTTGCCGTATAGTCTTCGCCATCCACCGCTTCTGCCGCTGCGATCGCTTCGTTCAACGCGGTCTTATCCGTTTCACCGCTGATGCCTTCAACATTTCTTGCGATGATCTCATAGATGCTCGGCGCAACTCCATCGTAAACGATCTTGATCTCAAAGATGTTCTCATGCTCTGTGTTGTAGAAGACATTGAGACTTGCGTCCATCGTACCCAGCGTGATCCATTCATCAGCGCCTACACGCGCCATGACGGTAGCGTTGGAGATATTGCTGCTCTGGATGATCGTCAGATAGTTGATATTCGTGTTTTCGCTCAGCTTATAGGTGATCTCGCCGCTGTCGGTCGGTGCCGTGAACGCAGTCGTGTAATCCCCATCGGTCAGATAGTAGAAATCTTCACCGCTTCCGGTGTATCCGGTCGCGCTGTAAGTCGGGTCATTGACCGTCTTCACGACTTCACCATCATTGATCACAAACTCATTGATGGCAATGAAACGATGATCATAATCTGCGGTAAACAGGATTCGGATATAATTTGCTTCAACTGCTTCATCCAGTTCGCCCTCAAAGTAATAATTACCCGGGTTCACGGAATCATGCGTCCAGCCGTCTGTTGCCTGGCTGTCATGGTTTTCATTTTCTACGCCATCGCCGATCTCAGCAACGTCGACCCATTTTTCGCCATCGGCAGAAACCTGGATCTTGCCATCACGCAGATAGTTCAGCTCACCATCGGTGTTGTACATGCGGATCTTAGAGATGCTTCTCGTCTGACCCAGCTTATATGTGATGTAACCGCCTTCCTGCGGATAATCCTGGAAACGCGTTACCGTGTCAAGCTTACCATCAAACGCATTGAGCAGCGTGCCGGTGCGGCGGGAATCATTTGCGCCATACGCGGAATTGATGCCCATCGTCGTCTCGACAAATTCGTTTTCCTCGACCTCTACCGAGTTGACCGTAAAGGTGTTCAGATCGAAGGTCACTGCGCTGTCCGTGTTGTTGATCAGTCGGATATAACGCACATTGCCATAATCTGTACCAGTTCTCCATTCGACCTGGTTCTCAGCGAACTGCAGCGTCAGAGCGTCAGTCGTCACATCGACATCGATGCTTTCGATCTCCTTGATGCGCTCCAGCTGGATACCTACGTATTCGCCCGGCTGCAGCGTGATGCCCTCTGTTGCTTCCAGAGAAGTAGAAGACAGGGTATGGTCATTGCCGATCGTCGTGCACGCATCACTGTTAGTGTACGTATAATCTGTGGTCTTATAGTTCGCGTCGGTCATGCTCATTTCAGAGAAGCGGATCCATTTCGCGACATGCTGGTCATTGACCAGACGCACATAGCGCGCTTCCACACCGCCGAGATCTTCTTCGATGATATCCTGTCCGCTTGATGCGCCGGTGTAGCTTGCGACAGTCGTCCAGGACTGACCGTCAACAGAATATTCCATATGGTAGCTTGTCCATTTATCTACGCTGCCGCTTGCGCCCACAACGAAACGAACGGTGCCGACATTGACGACAGAACCAGCATCCATACCGAAGTATTCACCAGCGTTGCTGTAATCGCCGCCGCTGATATTTCCTGGATTATACCAGACATAAGTACTGTCATTGCCGTCAGTCAGGCTGGAATCATTACCACTGTAAATATTCCAAGCGGAACGATACGGCGTTACCGCGATCTGTCCGCCGCTCGGCGTATCGCTGCTCGTATTGTTGCGGTCATTGATATTGATCTCACGCACGCTCAGCCAAGTATTCGATCTGACACCCGTGGCGATCAGGCGGATACCTCTTGCTTCGATGTCCAGACCATCCATGCTGATCTCGGAACGGTTGTCGGTATATTCACTGCCTTCGATATCGATCCATTCAGAACCATTTACCGTGTACTGCAGCTTTGCGGAAGTGAACGTATCATGCAGGTTGGTGTTGCCCATCTTGAATTCGATGGAATTTACCGTGATGGCACGGTTGTACATCACACCGACATATTCGCCGACAGCGATGCTGTTCGGGCTGGAATATGTGATATAAGTGGAATCACTGCCATCAAATACGTTTTCTTCATCACCGCCCGGATTGTCGCTGCGGTTGGTGATATAACGCTGTACGATCGCCGTCGGATCCACGATGCCGGATACTTTAGATGCGAGATCCGCCATCATGTCTTCTACGAACGGAACGATGTGCTGTACGCCAAATTCCGCATATTCAGTATGATCCACATACCAGAATCCATATGTCTTGGAGTTTTCGAAACTTGTCTGCGCGTTGGAGTAATATGTCCATACATCCGCATTGTTTCCTTCCTCATATGCGATATAACCATGCAGCAGGGCGATAGCGGCATCTGCCGTATCCTTCGCGCTGTTGATCCAGTACTGGATCTGATCATATGTACGCGCATTGCCATGAGATGTCTCATAGGTCACTGCAGCATCCTTGATGATCTGGAATTCATCGATCAGCGCTTCCGCATCCGCGATCGCGCTCGTTCCAGCTTCTACTTTCTCCAGGAACGCATCCAGCTTCGGTGCCAATTCTACCGATTCCTGCAGCGCTGTAACACGCGTATCCATGTTCTGGTTGATCATATGCTTGCTCAGCTCACGCAGTGCGTTAGAAGCCGCGCTCTCTTCGCCATTCAGGTGATCTACATAAGAGAAAGCGTCATTCCATACTTCGTTGGCTTTCTCCTCGCTCTCCCACATGTTCCATGCGAACTCCGCATTACCGAAGATCGCAACCTTGGAAGGCTCGGACTGCTGCATCGGGTTCAGCACGATGCCCTGATAAGTGCCCGGCTCGACATCCGTGTGCAGGAAGGTCGTATAGCCGCCCATGATCAGGTGGTTCTTGCTGTTGTCGGTGCAAGGCCAGTTCGTCCACATGTACGTCGGACGTCCTACCTGCTCAGTGAAGTTTGCACCATAGTCGCGGGCAACCTCGCCCCAGATCTTGCCGCCGGTCGCCATGACCTTGACGTTTTCCGGCAGTACGGAATACTTGGACAGGGTAGACGGAGCGGAATAATACTCAGACGGGCAGTACAGCAGGTCTGTCTTCAGCCCTTCGTACTCTGCCTGCTTGCTTTCCAGCCATTCGGTGAGATCGGTGAGCAGGCGATTGGTGTTTTCCACCGGTACGCCGGCTGCATCATCGGCGAGCACGCCGAACTGACGTACGCCCGCATCCAGCAGCTGCTGGAACTTCGCTTCGATCACGGCCAGGTCGTTCTCATAGTTGTTAAAGTTGAACGCGCTGTACATGAACGGGTGGATGGACCACACATAGCGGCACTTCGTCTCGTTTCCGACTCTTGCCAGCTCGGCGATCTCGGCCAGTTCTTCATCCGGGTACAGCGTGCGCCACTGACTGTTGTGATACGGATCATCCTTCGGCGCGAAGATGTACTGGTTCATCTTGAATTCCCCGCCGAACTTCATCAGTTCTGCACGGTCTTCATTGGACCACGGGTTTCCATAGTATCCTTCGATGAATCCGCGGAATGCGACGTCTGAATAGTCATTGATCTTCAGATCACGGACGATGCCGTTCTCTACCTGTTGTGCGATCTGCTTCAGACTCGTCATGCCATAGAATGCAGCGTCTGTATCCTTTCCCAGGACAGCGATCACGTTGTCGTCTACGGAAAGGATATAAGAATCAGACTTAGTGAACAATGTCTCATCATCGATCAGCTGATTCTCTTCGAAGTACTGGTCAACAACACCATCAGAGCCATAGACGCCGACCAGGACATTGGTCGTTCCATCCTGCAGGGCATCAGCTTCTTCCACCGACGTGATGCCCAGCTGCTCCAGCGCTTCGTTCGTCCGATTCACCGTATACTCGTCGATGGCATCTTCCGCAATGAGCACTGCGGAATCAGACAGATCAGATTGACTGTCGCCATAGACCACTTCATGCGGTGTCGGATAGATCTTGTACTCGGTCTGCTCACCGGCTGCCTCAACGACGACTGGCAGGTTGAGCATGGATATGCCCATGGCCGCCGCAAGGATGCCAAATGAGAACCGGCGCAGAAATTTCTTCATTGATTCTCCTCCTTTTTCGTGAGAGCGTTCAAGAAACGGTCTGAACAGGTACAAAACGTTTTCAGAAACCCCTCACATTCACTATCAGAGTATCACATTTTCCACGACAATTCTATCAATATTTTCCATATTCAGGATAATCGCATGATCTTTCCGATGACCTGCCTATCCGAACAGAAAAAAGAAGCCGAATCGCTTCAGCTTCTCAGTTCTGATGTTTCTTTGATTTCTCCCGTGCACAGATAAGACACATCTTCACAGATGTTGCGGATGCCGCAAAGCATCTGCCGAATGCTTTCGGTCAGCTGCGGCCATGCGCTCTCTGCATTCGTCATCTGGGTAAACTCGCTGATGATGTTCTCGGTCATCGCGACACGCTGGGCCGCAGTCTTCATATCATCCAACGAATTTCGCCCATACATCCCGATGACCACCCGCAGCGTCAGGATCAAAGAGCGCTCCAATTCTTCCACATAGATGCGCAGATCTTCATCCTCACAGCTGTCTGCGAATTCGGCCGCAGCCCGGGCACTGCCTCTCATGTGAAGCAGTTCGAACGAGATATGAGAAGAGACGAGCAGCCGGCGCAGCGTAGCAGGCACTGGCTGTACCAGCGGCATGAGCTCCATGACCTGATGATTGATCATCTCGGCCATGCGGCTGATGCGCTGCTCCTTCTTCATCACCTTATATACGGTCTGGTAATCTCTGCGTTCCAGCATCTGAATGCAGATCTCATGCTGGCTGCATAATGTCTCGCACATCGACATGACGCTGTTGGTCAGCCGTTCAGTTCGAATCTCCAGATTCAATGCCATCCCTCCTTGCCGGACAGCCGGATCTTTCATGATTATCCGAAATCGTAATGCTGACCCTTCATCATGTAAAGAATATGCTCACAGATATTCTTCACATGATCTCCGGCACGTTCGATGTTGCGCAGCATGGCGCTGATCTCAAACAGCTCGTCCAAAAGCTGCTCCTTATCGACACCATTCTGGCTCAGCAGCTTTTCCCGGATGTCTTTCATCTGCTGATTGATGCGATGATCACTTTCCGGAATGGCAAAAGCGGCTTCTTCATCCTGATCCACCATGCACTGCATGGCTTTTTCCAGCATGCCGATGAGATCCTTTTCCATAGAGATCGCATAATCACATACGATATCCGTCAGATGATCGTTCTTGATCAGGAACTTGGAGATATTTTTCGCATAGTCACCGATGCGCTCCAGCTCACTGGCGATCTTGATGGCTGCGATGACCTTGCGCAGATCGCTGGCTACCGGCGCCAGCAGCGCCAGTGATTCGATGGCCAGGTCATTGATCTCTTCTTCCATGTGATTGATGCGGTCATCTGCGGAGATGATCTCCAATTCTCTTTCTTTATTTGGCTCTGCCAGCACCTCACACACACATTCGTGCATGCCGACGACGCGGTTGCCCATCTTTACGAGCGTCTGCTCCATCTGCGAAAGCTTTCCGTCAATTCTAATCATAGTATACTGCCTCCTGTTTATCCGAATCTTCCGGTGATGTAATCTTCCGTGCGCTTATCCTTCGGATTCTGGAAGATCACGCTTGTCTTGTCAAATTCCACCATTTCTCCCAGCAGGAAGAATGCGGTATAGTCGCTGACACGGGCAGCCTGCTGCATGTTATGCGTAACGATGACGATCGTATAGTCTTTCTTCAGCTCGATGGCCAGCTCTTCGATCTTATTGGTGGAGATCGGGTCCAGCGCAGAGGTCGGCTCATCCATCAGGATGACTTCCGGTTCCATAGCGATCGCGCGGGCGATGCACAGACGCTGCTGCTGACCGCCAGAAAGACCATAAGCGCTGTCCTTGAGACGATCCTTGACCTCATCCCACAGCGCAGCGCGCTGCAATGACTGCTCGACGATCTGGGAGAGCACCTTCTTATCCTTGATGCCTTGGCAGCGCGGTCCATACGCGATGTTATCAAAGATCGACATCGGGAATGGATTTGGTTTCTGGAACACCATGCCTACACGGGTACGCAGATCTACGACATTCATATCGCCATTGTACATGTCTTTGCCTTCGATCAGGATCTCACCTTCCACGCGGCAGCCATCGATCAGATCGTTCATGCGGTTCAGGCATCTCAGAAACGTGGACTTTCCGCAGCCGGACGGCCCGATCAGCGCAGTGATCGCGTTTTTCTCAATTTTCATGTTCAGATCCATCAGTGCCTGCTTTTCACCATAGAACAGATTCAGATGGTTTACCTCAAAAATAATGTTCTCCATTATGCTACCTCCTAATACCAAGCCTTAGAGAATCTCTTGCTGATGACCTTAACGGCAAAGTTCAGAATCAGCACAAAGACCAGAATGATGATGGAAATGGCGCAGGCCAGCTCATAGTTCGGCTGCTCGCCGCTCATGATGCTCCAGATCTGCACAGCCAGCGATGTACCCTGGCTCAGCAGCGTCGGAGAGTCATTGATGAAGGTGCCCATCGTATAGATCAGGGCGGCGGATTCACCGATGACACGTCCGATGCCCAGCAGCACACCGGTCAGGATGCCAGGCACCGCGCAAGGCAGGACGATCTTAAAGATCGTCTGCGACTGATTCGCGCCTACTGAGAGTGAAGCGTCACGCAGATGCTGCGGAACGACCAGCAATGCCTCCTCAGTGGAGCGGATGATGGTCGGCAGCAAGATGATGGCCATCGTCAGACCACCCAGCAAGATACTGGTGGTCGTGGCGCCGAACACCTGGGTCACCGGGAACAGCACCGTGACGCCCATCAGACCAAAAACGATGCTCGGCACACCGGTCAGTGTTTCGATACCGCTGCGCAGCAGCATATTGAATTTGCTCTTTTTCGCATATTCATTGAGATAGACGGCGCTCGCTATGCCGATCGGCAGGGCGATCACCATGGATACCAGCAACAGATATACCGTGGAGATGATCGAGCCGCGGATACCGCCGCCAGTCGTCTGAATATACATGGAGTCTACCGTGGCCGCATTATCATCCAGCGTCTGTGCCAGCTGTTCCGCCGTCTGTCCCATGATGCCGCCGCCAAGTCCGACATTGCCTTGCGCATCATGATATTGAAGCCTGGATACCTGCATGCCTACCTGCAGCGTAAAGTCCTGTGGGTTATTACGCACGCTCACATTGCTCAACGCGTACAGCGGGGAGTTCTCATCTATATATTCTACCAGAATCATCTCATCTTTGTGTGCATCAACATGATCGACGAAAGCAATTCCCCATTTTTCGGAAAAATAAGCTTCTTCGCTCAGATCAGCCGGACGCTCAAACGTCTGTCCGTCGCTCTGTGAGATGGTTTCCACCGTATAATTCTCTGACCAATAGTTGTTCATGATCAGATCCATATTGATGGAAGACCAGCCTCTGGTAAAGATAAACACAAACAAGGCGACCAGTACGATGACCGATATGCCGCTGGAAAGATATGTAACGCCCTGAAGCGCGCCATCATAAAACTTACGCTTTCCGTGATTTCCCGCTTTGATCTTCATGACATATTACCCACTTTCTTCTTGGCCAGGTTCAACAGGAAGTTAGACACCAGGATCACGACCATCAGCACCAGACCGACGGAGAAACGGATATCATAATCCAATCCGGTCGTCTCCTTCAATCCAGAGAGCATCGTGCTCGTCAACGTTCGCGTGATGTCAAATAAGTCGAATGTCGGTCCGAACATCTTGTTTCCGGCAACCATCGCTACGGCGGTCGCTTCACCAAACGCGCGGCCGATGCCCAGGATCGCACCGGCAAAGATACCGGATTTAGCAGCGATCAAGACGACCTTGAAGTTCGTCTGGGTCTTTGTTGCGCCTAACGCCAGACTGCCCTCTTCCAAAGCGCGGTCCACCGAACTGATGGCCGTGATGCTCATGGAAGTGATCGTCGGGAAGATCATGATGGCCAGCAGTAAGATGACAGCGAGCAGCGAGTTTCCGCCTGCGGTCGTCATGCCAAATGCGCCAGCCAGCGCCACGACCATTGTCGTGATAGCACCGGCAGCGAAGACACCGTAAACGACCGACGGAATGCTCGCGAGCATTTCCACGATGGCGGTCATGATCTTAGCAAGCCATTTAGGAGCGATCTTGACGATGAACAGTGCAGTCAGCACACTGATCGGGAAGGAAATGATCAACGCGCCGAATGAAGTGATCAGCGTATTGATGATGATGAAACCAGCGCCATAGATTCCCTGATCCTGACGCCAGGTCGTGCCAAACAAAAAGTCAATGAAATTCACTTGGCCGTTTGCGTATCCTGGCAAAAACGGCTGAACACCGCGCAGGAAGACAAACAGCACGATTACAGCGATCGCACCGCCTGAAATGACGGCAGCGATACGGAAAATGCCCTTTAAGATCGCGTCCTTGCGCATCTTCTGCTGGTTCTTTTCTTTACTGATATGCGGTCTTACTAATTTTTCCATATATTCACCCTATCTCATATTCCCAGAAAAACCTTAGCAGGCTCTGCTAAGGTTTTTGCATATCTCAGAAGCTCGTTTGATTACTGCAGATCGCCCCAGGCAGTGATCTCACCGCTGAAGATTCCCTTGATCTGGTCTGCCGTCAGATCCGTTACACCGAAGGTGTTGTCTGCGCTGATGACTGCGACTACCGCATCGATGCAGTACTGACCGCTTGCCATTCCCTGAGTTACATCTTCTTCCCCTTCGAACTCACGAGAAGCGAAGCCGATATCTGCAGCGTTTGCGCCATCTTTCTCTTCGCCGAGAACACGCTTGTATCCATCACCGGAACCTGTCTGGTTCATCGTGAACTGGAAGTTGCCTGCCATGCTCTGGAAAGACTCCAGCGCAGCCTGCAGCGTGTCTGTTACAGAAGTAGAACCTGCGGTGCGGATCGTCAGATCAGAGTTGTCTTCATTTACGATCGGGTGATTTGCTTTCAGCTCTTCCCAAGGCGTAGACTTTGTCGTATCGACGATTCCGCCGGCATCTGCTACCACCTGCATGCCTTCAGTAGAGTTGCACAGATAATCGATGAATGCTGCAACCAGCTGTTCAGTACGGTCATCCGCGAAATCTCCGCTTGCTCTAGTCACATAAGAGAACGGACGCTGCATACCGTATGTGCCATCCAGCACAGTCTCTTCGCTCGGTGCTACGCCTTCATAGTTCAGTGCAGTCAGGTTGTTTGCCTCAAAATCAGTAGAGAGGGAAACATATCCGATTCCGTTAGGATCAGCGCCGACTTTAGTCGCCATATCGCCGTTGCTGTCAACCGTAACGGCTGCGTCAGTCAGCATTTCCTCCATATCATTTGCCTTTTCGAATGCTTCTCTGGTTCCGCTGGATGCGTCACGAGAGTAAACTGTGATCGAATCGTTGCCAGTCGATGAACCGCATCCTGCCAGGGTCAGACCCATCACACATGCAATTCCGAAAGCCATTGCTTTTTTCATGAACTTCATTTGTTCATTCCTCCTTTGAGTTTTCCTCTTTGCTTTACGTCTATCATTATACGAGCGTTTTATCAGATCATCTTCAAAGGAATGTTAATTGTTTTTAAAGTTATATCAAATCTATGTAAAATTGTGAATTGATTCACATTTTGCCGGCCATACCCAAAAGACTCTTCCTTATTATTATCTGTCTTGCTTCCTTTATACTCACATCAGACATTTTCTTCTTTTTGTCTGAATCGTCACATTCCCCCATGAATCACGCCGTGAAATCAAGTAAAATATGATATATGCAGCTTTTTGGTCGTCGCTCATGCTTGTCAAAGAAAAGGAGAGACTTTTGCGACACGCGTGCTGACCATCTGTTTCACAAAGCTGCCTGCATTGTGTAAAAATGTCAAATTTCCTAGATCCGGTTGACGCGCAAACCGGACAAGTGTATCATGAATCAATCTTTTCGACGCACACATATCATGTCATCCGCATCTGCGCTGATGACTGCCATGGCTGAAGCCCTCTTCTTTGCATAATGCCGTATCACGCGTGAAACAGATAAACAGAAAAGGAGGCATGTCCACTCATGATGAAAGAACAATTAAAAGAGAAAACCAAGGAATCCCTTGCCAGCGTTCTGCCGATCACCGTCATCGTCTTTCTGCTGAGCGCGACGGTCGTCCCGATGGAAACTGGGACACTGCTGCTGTTTCTGATCGGGGCCATGCTGCTCATCGTCGGAATGGGCATCTTTCAGCTTGGCGCCGAACTGGCAATGACCCCACTTGGCCAGAGCATCGGCAGCCGGATGATCAAGGGAAATAAATTGTGGGCGACCGTGCTCATTTGCTTTTTCATGGGCGCGATCATCACGATTGCCGAACCGGATCTGCAAGTGCTGGCAAATCAGGTCGCTTCCATCCCCAACAATGTACTGATCTATACCGTGGCAGGCGGGGTCGGCATCTTCCTGGTCATCGCGTTCCTGCGCATCCTCTATCGGATCAGCCTGTCCCAGACACTTACTGTGCTGTATATCCTGCTGTTCCTTCTCTCCTTCTTTGCCCCTGATGAATTCACCGCAGTGGCATTCGATTCCGGCGGCGTGACGACCGGGCCGATGACCGTCCCATTCATCATGGCACTTGGCATCGGGTTATCCGCATCGCGCGGCAGCAAGGAAGGCTCAGACGACAGCTTCGGTCTCGTCGCGCTGTGCAGCATCGGCCCCATCATCATGGTGCTGCTGCTGGGCATCTTTTACAATCCGACCGACGCTGTCTATAACGCCGCTGAGCTCACCCATATTCAGTATACTCGTGACGCGATGCAGCAGTTCATCATCGTCTTGCCGCAATATACCGAAGAAGTGCTCATCAGCATCCTGCCGGTCATGGCCGTCTTTATCCTTTTCCAGCTCTTCACCCGCGCTTACCGCAGACATCAGCTTCTGCGCATGAGCATGGGCTTCGTTTACACCATCATCGGCCTGATCCTTTTCCTGACCGGGGTCAATGTCGGCTTTGCCCCGGTAGGCAATCTGCTGGGCAGCAGCCTAGGTACCGGAGAGCTGAAGTGGACCCTCATCCCGATCGGCATCCTCGTCGGATATTTCATCGTCAAGGCTGAACCAGCCGTACAGGTGCTCAACAATCAAGTAGAGGACATCACCGGCGGCACGATCTCTCATGGCATGATGAACAGCGCGCTGTCCATCGGTGTCGCCGCGGCCGTCGCGCTGGCCATGATCCGCGTACTGACCGGACTCAACATCTACTGGATCCTGATTCCCGGCTATGCCGCAGCGCTCATCCTGAGCCGATTTGTCCCACAGATCTTCGTCGGTATCGCCTATGACTCCGGCGGCGTGGCCAGCGGGCCGATGACCTCAACCTTCCTGTTGCCGCTCGCCATGGGCGCCTGCACCGGCGTCGGCGGCAATGTCGTGACTGACGCGTTCGGCGTGGTCGCGCTGGTTGCCCTTTCCCCATTGATCACCATTCAGATCATGGGACTGATCTATGTACACAAGTCCGCGAAAGCGCCGCAGAACAAACAGGTACTTCCGGATGATATCATCGAATTTGAGGAGGATGAATGACTATGCCTGATGAAACACAGCACAGACCGCGTATCCTGATATCCATCACGAGCACCCAGAGCGAAAAGCTGTTGAAAAAGTGTTTTGATGCGCTGCGTATCCCTATTTTCTATCAGTGCCGGGCGCAGGGGACCGCACCTTCTGAGATCCTGGATATCCTAGGCATGCGGGAAAGCGCCCGCCTGATCACCGTCAGCTTCCTGCCGCGTTTCAGCGTCCCTGCCGTCTTCGAAGCAATGGAAAACGAGCTGTCGGTCAAGCGCCGAGGCGGCGGCATCGTATTCACGGTGCCTGTCACAGGCATCCAGACACCGATCTTCTCCATGCTCAATGAAGAAGCAAAGGAAAAAATCGAGAAACGGATAGAAGGAGATGAAGCCAAAATGAAAGATACGAACAAATACACCCTGATCTGGATCTCCGTGACAGCCGGATACGGAGATGACGTCGTAGAGACCGCGCGTGAGATCGGCGTCGGCGGAAGCACGATGCTGAAAGGCAAGCGCTGCGGAAGTGAATATGCTGCCGAATATCTGGGCATCACCCTGCAGGCAGAACAAGATTTTGTCCTGATCGTCATCCCGAAAGAAAAGAAAGCTGACATCATGCGCACGATCGGTGAACGATACGGGCTCAACACCGATGCCCATGGCCTTGTCATCGCCATGCCGATCGATGACATCATCGGCCTTCGCCCGGAACAATAAAGACCAAAAATGGCTATATCTGCACAGCCATTTTTGTTTTCCTCATTCCTTGCTCTTCAGTTCATCGGCCAGCTTCAAGATCAGCGGCGCGATCTTCTTTCGTTCTTTTTTGGTGATGCGCTCATACAGCGGATAGGCCAGCGCGATCATCACGATGCCGATCACACCGATGATGATACCGGGCACGAACCAGCGCCCGGCCCACTCCATCGTACAGCACATGCCGATTCCCAGCAATAGACAGCCGATCACGCCGATGATGATGGAAATGATCGTGCCTTTGCGAGAAACACGCTTGTCCATCTGCCGCAGCTGCTCCATCTTGTCTTCTTCCTTAGGCAGATATTTCCGGCGGATCGCTTCGATCTCCTCTTGTTGTTTTGCAGAATAGCGATATTCAAATGTCTCTTCATTCTGATCCATGATTTAACCTTCCTTTCTGCATTCCAAGCCCCTGCGTCTTGCACGCACCATCATGCTGATTCCCATTCCCACGATGAACAGGAAGATGACCGCGCCGCTGGAAGCGATCATGAACCGGCTGAAGTCGAACTGTCCCAGAATTCATCCATGAGCTGAGAGCGGGTAAAGGTCTTTTTCGGATAAGAGAGCAGCTTGTAGATCAGATTGAATTCCCTGACGGTCAGCCCGATCTCTTCTTTGTTCAGATAAGCGCTGTGCTCTTCCGCATCCAGCGTCAGAGCGCCGATGACAAGCCGCTTGCTGGAAGCGATATGGGCGCGACGCAGCAGCGCTTCCACACGCAGCAGCAGCTCATCCAGATCGACCGGCTTGACCATATAGTCATCGATGCCGGCGCGGAACCCGCGCTGCTTGGACGCAAGATCATCCCTCGCGGTCATGAACAAGATGGGGATCTCTTCATTGAGCTCTCGCACTGCACGCGTAAATTCAAACCCATCTATTCCCGGCATCATGTGATCAGATCGAACACAGTGCCGCCATACATGGCATCATATGCCTCCGCGACACGCAAACATCCTGTCGTCTGATAACCGTTTTGGCTGAGATAAGCGCACACGGTCTTGTTTAATTCACGGTCATCCTCTACGACCAATAAGCGAAACATGGACATCCCTCCTACAGCATCATGATTGTAACACGGAAATGTTAAGATTTTGTTTCTGGGCTGGCGCGCTCACATGATTTGGTGAAAAAACCGGTCTGAAAGTCCAGACCGATCATTTACATGCACGCTGTTTGGGAAATGCTTCTGATTTGTTGAGAAAAGATCAAAAAACGCAGGATCAATTTTCCTGCGCGTTTTCTGACTGCGGCGCGTGCTCGACGACACGCTTCAGTTTCTTTTCAAATTTGACACGGGGCATGAGTACGCTTGAGCCGCAGCCAAGACACTTGATGCGGATATCCGCCCCCATGCGGATGATCTTCCACTGCTTTGATTTATGACAGGGATGCTCCTTTTTCATCTCGATGATATCGTTGAGATCATACTGTGGCACTTCCATGTCCTCGTCCTCCTTTTTCATGTTCGGCATACGCCTCCAGCGTATTTTCCAGCAACATGGCGATGGTCATCGGACCGACGCCGCCAGGGACCGGAGAGATGGCCGCCGCTTTATCCTTCACTTGTTCAAAGTCCACATCCCCGCATAGTTTCCCATGCTCATCACGGTTGATGCCGACATCGATGACAACGGCCCCTTCCTTGATCCAGTCAGCGCCGATCAGCTTTGGACGGCCGATGGCAGCGACGACGACATCCGCCTCAGCGCATACCTCCGCGATCCGCGCCGTATGTGAATGAACGATGGTCACAGTGGCGTGCTTGGCCAGCAACAGCTGCGCGACCGGCTTGCCCACGATGTTGCTGCGGCCGATCACCGTGGCCCGCATGCCGCTGAGATCATCATAGCCGGCTGCTTCCAGCATGCGGATGACGCCTTTTGGCGTACATGGCAGCAGCGCCTGCATCCCGGTCATCATCTTGCCTACATTGACCGGATGGAAACCGTCGACATCCTTGCCAGGATCGATCGCCATGAGCACCTCGTTTGCTTCGATATGCGCGGGAAGCGGCAGCTGCACCAGGATGCCGTCAACCGTCTCATCGGCGTTGAGCCGGCGGATCACTTCCAGCAGCGCCTGCTGCGTAGTGTCTTCTCTCATCCGGATCGTCTCGCTCAAGATACCGGTCTGCGCACATGCTCTTTCCTTGTTGCGCACATAGGTCGCACTGGCAGGATCGTCTCCGACCAGGATGACGCTGAGCTTAGGCAGCCTTTTTTCTGCTTCTTTCAGATTCTCGATGCGCTGCCGCAGCGTTTCACGGATATCGGCAGCGATCGTTTTTCCGCTGATCAATTTCATCTTGCTCTCTCCTTCACATGATGGCATCGCTGTCAAGCCAGATGGTCACCGGACCATCGTTGAGCAGCTCGATCTTCATATCTGCGCCAAAGATGCCGGTCTCCACATGAAAACCGCGCTGACGCAGCTCCTCATTGAACTGATCATACATCTTGATGGCTGTATCGCCTCTGGCCGCTTCCGTAAAACCAGGGCGGCGGCCCTTGCGGCAGTCCGCATAAAGCGTGAACTGCGAGATCGATAAGATAGCGCCGCCGACATCTTCCAGACTGCGGTTCATCTTGCCGTTTTCATCCTCAAAGATCCGCAGGCCGGATGCCTTGTCGGCCATCTTAGCAATAACGGCATCATCGTCGCTTTCACGGCAACCGACAAACATCAGAAAGCCTTGATCGATCTTTCCTGTATATTCCCCATCCACTTTGCAGGACGCATATCTCACACGCTGGATCAACACTCTCATGGTTTCATTCCTCCTTCTGCAGCAGGACCGCACATTGAGCCAGCACGCCTTCTTCCCGGCCGACAAATCCCAGCTTTTCGCCTCTGGTCGCTTTGATGGAAACTTGTCCGATGCCGCAGTGCAGGCAATGGGCGATGTTCTCCCGCATCTTCATGATGTGAGGTGCCATCTTAGGCCGTTCGATCATGATGAGCGCGTCTAGATTGCCGATCGCATATCCTTCTGCTTCCATCATTTCACAGACTTGAGAAAGCAGGAAAAGCGAACTGACGCCGCGCCAGCGCTCGTCCGTATCAGGAAAATGCGTCCCCAGATCTCCCAGCGCCAGTGCGCCCAGGATGCTCTCCGCAATGGCATGGGTCAGCGCATCTGCATCGGAATGTCCGAGCAGTCCTTTCTCATGCGCGATCTCCACGCCGCCTAAGATCAGCTTGCGGCCTTCCTGCAGCCGGTGGATATCGCTGGACTGTCCGATTCGAAACATAAGATCACCTCAGCGAACATTATAGCAGATTTCCGATAAAAATTAATGTTGTGATGAGATTTATATCCTTCTGTCTGCTTAGTCTTCTCCTCATTTCTTAAGTTTCCTTATCCTCGATCAAGAGAGAGGCCATGCTCGCTTCATCGATCCCATTGCGTCTGCCATACTCGATCCAGTAATGTCTGGACGCTTTGATAAACATCCATTTAGGCATTGGCATGCTCACCTGTAATTCACGATGTCTTCCTGTTGTTACCGCTCTGGCAAACCGGATGATCGCAGCATTGACCAGCAACGCAAAAGGTGTGGATAAAATGGCTTCTCCGCTGCCGACCTTTAATACTGAGCCGAAAGGATATCCTTCCATATGAGCAAAACAGCGCATGATCGCTACCGCTGAGTCATTTTGCCAAGGCTCCTGAAAACCACAGTTGATCAGGACCGAAAGCACTGGGCGGTGCGTTGGCGGAGCAGCAGAAAGACTTTTCAAGAATTCGAGCAATATGGCAGGAACACCATCCGCATAAAGCGGAAAGACAAATAACACATCGCTGCAATCCTCGAATTTTCGCGTCAGCTGGACATGATCCGCATGAAGAAGCTGCACATGCTCCGTTTCCGCCTTGCATCGTTCACCAAAGATCTGTGCAAAGCGAGCAGAATGAGAACGAGGAGCCCGAGGACTGCCATTGATGATCAATATCTTTCCCATGCGGCCACCTCCTCAGAAACGACCTGTTCTAATTCTTCTGGAATCGCAAACCTCACACGCCACCGTTCGAAATTCATATTTTTCGCATTTCGTTCGATCAACTGTCGGAATACCTGCTGTTCTTCCATGGTAAGATCACCATACCCGATCATGACTGCATCCTTCACATTGACCTGACGTTGCACATGATGAGTCTCCCCTTGAACAAGATGGATAAATGCCTGCTGGATCGGAATCGCACGCTCCAGCATCGTCTTCATCACCGTATCATAACTGCCATACCGCACCTTGCTTACATAAATGATCTTGCGGCTTCTGGCGATGAGCGGATAGACACGGACCGCATCATCACGAATGACACACTTCCCCGGCGTCTTGGTCCAACATCCAAAGCAGCCGATGCATGGTCTGATCTGCAGCCGGGATAGATCCACTATTTTGACATCGCTGCCGGTTTCAGGCAAGATGATCGGTTTATCGCTCAATATCAATTTCATGCTTTCCTCCTGCTCTCATCTATAGTTTTTCTCATCACTTTATTTTCTATCCATTTAATCATCTGTCATGGTAGGATTTGCCGGACATGAAAAAATGCCTGTAAATCAAGCACTTCCTGTGTTTCAACCTCAGTTTTACCAATGATTTACCAAGATTTCTGGAGAGCCAGGCTTGCTAACTATCACACCAGAATGAGGAGATCGACAACATGGAAGAACTCAAAAAACATATTTACGATGAACACAATGGCCTTCATTATACGTTGGTTGGAGACTACTACATCCCCGACTTGGAATTGCCGGAAGAAACCCGGCCTATTGGGATTTGGGGACGGATGCACAAAGACTATTTAGAGCAGTACCATCCAGCCCTGTACAATGAACTGATTTTGTCTGGCAAGCTCTGGACATATCTGGCTGATCTGAATGAACAAGCACAAAACCGGCTCGATTGTATTATTTCCCAGATGAAAGAAGCAGAAGGAATCACAGAGGAATTGAAATCTCAGGATCAGATTGCATGGGTCAGGACAATGAACAGTATCCGCAACCAGGCAGAAGAAATCATCCAGAATGAGATAGTTCTTAGATAACACAATAAGGCGCCAATAAACCATGGGATTTAAGAACCTAAAATAAGCAACTGCAAAGCCGCTCATTGATAAACCAATGAGCGGCTTTGTTTTGCCCAATTATAGGGAAGTAGTGAGCGCATTGATTTTATTCGCATTAACGAGTATAATGTAATTATAATTTGTCGAACCAAAGGAAAGGCAGGTAAAACATGACTTATTTGTCGATTGCCCAGACGGCAGAGAGATGGGGCATTTCCCCCAGGCGAATTCAGATTCTGTGTCGTGATGGGCGTATTCCTACGGCAATCCGAATTGGACGTGCCTGGGCAATTCCAGATGATGCCCAAAAGCCCACAGATGCCAGAATCAAGTCCGGAAAATACATCAAAAACAAAGGATAACCAGAAAAGGGGTACTATCGATGGCTGACATAAAGCTATTCAATATCAAAGGCGCTGTAAAGGAATATCAAAGCGGAACTGTAACGCTGGAAAAGGAACTGCAAATGGTCATTGAGCAGAATATGGAAACCTTCTTTGGGGTAACCTTTCTGGCCACAGAGTACCGTACCACGGACGGTGGACGGATGGACAGCATCGGAATTGACGAGAACCACTGTCCTGTCATTTTTGAATATAAGCGTTCCATGAAGGACAATGTGATCAATCAAGGCTTGTTCTACTTGAACTGGCTACTTGACCACAAAGATAGCTTTAAGGTGCTCGTTATTGAAAAGCTGGGTCTGGAGGCGGCAGATAATATCGACTGGTCTATGCCTCGAGTCGTTTGTATCGCCGGTGACTTTACTAAATACGACGAGTCTGCTATCAAGCAGATGAACCGCAATATCAGTCTGATTCGATATAAGAAGTTTTGTGACGATTTGTTGATGTTTGAGCAGATTAACGAAAGTATCGCTGCTACTATTCCCGAAGATAGCGGTTCTACTCCCAACATTAAAGCTAAGAGCGGACAGAAAACCTTTGCAGAGAAGAAAAAAGATGCTTCGAAAGAAGCTTTGACCCTGTATGAGGATGTTCGGAATTATGTGCTCAGCTTAGGCGATGATGTCACTGAGAACCAGCTGAAGCACTATGTTGCCTTTAAGAAAATCAAAAATATCGTATGCGTTGAGATATTGAAAACTTGGCTGACAT
>UQPV01000048.1 GCA_900543035.1 uncultured Solobacterium sp. | reverse complement strand
TGGGGCACATAGTGGGAGAACATCTGGTCCAGGCTGGAGCAGTCGGCGATCATGGTGGAGGTCAGGTCGCTGAGATCACGGTTCCCAAAAAAGGACAGTGGAAGCCTGCGCAGCGTCTCTGCCAAGCTCACCCGGCGGTTAGCACTCTCCCGGTAGGTGGCGATGTAGAGGGAGGCGTACTGGAACCAGTGAAGGACGAACAGTAGGACCAGCACCGCCAGGGCAAAGCCCACATAGAGCCAGAACCCGTCCGTGGGACTGCCGCCGCCCTCCAGACAGCCAAGCAGGTGTTGAATTGTAAACAGGACTGCCCCGACGGGGAACATGAGAGCCAGATTGCACACAAAGCACCAAATCACGGCCTTCACCAGGTCTTTGGCTCCCTTCTCACTGAGGGCGAAGACGTGTTGTAATTTTTTTATCATACTGCTGCCTCCTTTCCGACCTTCCATTGGGCGCTGCGCTGATAGTCCGCCCACATGGCGGCGTAGACGCCGTTTTTCTCTAATAGGGCACTGTGGCTGCCTTGTTCCGCAATCTTTCCTTCGTTTAAGACGATGATGTTGTCCGCATTCTGCACCGTGGACAGACGGTGGGCGATCATCAGCACTGTTTTGTTCCGGGTCAGTGTCTCAAAGGCCTTTTGGATCTGATGCTCATTCTCCGGGTCGGCAAAGGCAGTGGCTTCGTCCAGCACCACGATGGGGGCGTCCTTCAAAATGGCCCGGGCCAGGGCGATGCGCTGCTGTTCTCCACCGGAGAGATAGACGCCTCTGGCTCCCACCACCGTGTCCAACCCCTGGGGCAGTTTTTCCAGGATGTCATCGCACTGGGCGGCATGGGCGGCGGCAAGCACCTCCTCCCGGGAGGCATCCGGACGGGCAGCCCGGATATTTTCCAGCAAGCTCTCCTTGAACAGCCGGGTATCCTGGAACACAAAGGCCACCTGCCCCATGAGGGCAGCGCTGTCCAGCTTCCGCACGTCCGCGCCGCCCATGGTGACGCTGCCGCTGTCCACATCCCAGAACCGGGGGATCAGGCTGGCGGCGGTGGTCTTGCCCCCGCCGGAGGGTCCCACCAGAGCCACCACTTCACCGGGCCGGACAGAAAAACTCACATCCTCCAGCGCGGGCCGGTCCGCACCGGGGTAGGTGAAGGTCACATGGTCAAAGGCCACGGCGTCACTGGCTGGCCTTTTTTGGACCTTCGGCTCCTCCATGGGCTGTTGGCTCAGGATCTCATCCAGACGGCCGATGGCCTCGTCGGCCTCCATCACCGCCTCGCTCATATACATGATGCGGTTGATCATCTGGCCGCAGGCAGGAGCGAACAGGGCGTAGAAGATCAGGTTCACCAGCGTCGTCCGCACGTCCCCGCCGGAGGCGATGAGCAGCGCTGCCGGGATCAGCAGGGCGAAGGCCCCGTTGATGAAGGTGAGGAAGCAGGTCTGGCCTGTCCGGCAGCTCATGGCGTACTGGCTGGCCAGGTTGCTGTAATCCTGAATGGCAGCGTAGAAGGCCTTGAAGGAGTAGACCGTCTGCTGGAACATCTTTACCACCGGAATGCCCCGGACATACTCCACCGCCTCGCCGCTCATGCGCTCGATCTCCTTTTGATAGCGGTGGAAGAAGCCGGCATTTTTGCCGCCCATCATCAGGCACATGGACAGCAAAGCCAGCACCATGGTGAGCAGGCACAGAAGACCCATCCGCCAGTCAAAGAGGAACAGCACGACGATGGCAGCGATGGGTGTCACCGCCGTGGCGGCCAGGTCGGGGAGCTTATGGGCCAGCAGGTCCTCGGTGAGCCCGGCGTTGTCGTCGATGAGCTTGCGCAGCCGCCCCGATTGATTCCCGGTAAAAAAGCCCAGGGGAAGCTTCAGCACATGGGTCATAGCGGCGCGCCGGATGTTCCGGGCGGTGCGGAAGGCGGCGATATGGGTGGACATAAGGGCGGCAAAGTACAGCAGGATACTGCCAATGGCAAACCACACCGCCATCCAGCCAAAACGATCCAGATCCCCGGCCCCGTCCAGGCTGGGCCAGGCGGCCAGTATGCTTCTGGCCACCAGCCAGACACACAGGTAGGGTGCCAGCCCCAGTACCGCCGACAGGGCGGACAGGATACAGCCCAGGATCGTCAGGTTTTTGTGCCCGCCCGCATAGCCCAAGATGCGAGTCAGGCTGCTTGGTTTCTTTTGTTTCAAAGTAATCCCTCCTTATCAAAATAGTTAGCTTTGACTAACCAATATCCAAAAAAGATAGGGGTCAAGTCCCCATCAATTTCAGCCATCCGGCAGTGTAGAAATCGCGGAGTTGATCCACATCCCGCAAGGCCTGCTCCCGGGGCATATCGTGGACCACAATCTCGAAGATACCACTCATCATCCCGCTGGCGATGATGTGACATAGGGATTTGTCCAGCTCGGGAATGTCCTTTCCCAGGCGGCGGAGAACCTCCATGTATTGGAGGGTGTATTCTACCTCCACCTCCACCATATTGTGGACGAAGTGCTCGTAGCTGGTGCCCTCTGAACGGGTGAGGAGCAGCTTTACCGGCTCCCGGTGCTGACAGATGTAGTCCACCATCCAGTCCAAATAGGTCCTGGATTCCACCCCCATGTGGGATGGCTGCTGCTCCTCGGGCAGCTCGGCAAAGGAGGTCTGGGCCTCCATGAACTTGCCCATAAGGGCAGCGGCATGGGGCTCCACCAGGGCGTTGAACAGGGCCTCCTTGCTGGAGAAGTAGCCGTAAAAGGCCCCGGTGGTCACCCCGGCGTTCTTCACGATCTGCCGCAGGGATGCCCCCTGAAATCCTTTGTCAAGAAATTCCTGCATGGCAGCCTGCTGTATGCTCTCCAAAGTGGCGCTTATCTTTTCTTCCATATTTCTCTCCACATGACACTGTAATATAACACTGTTATAATACATTCATTTTCCTATGCTGTCAAGATACCTGGCGTTTGAGTTTCGGGGAAAATTTTCCACAATGAGAAAAGGATGTCCAGCTTAGTGCTGAAAACGTCCTTTTTATCGTATTTTTTTCAATAAATATAAAAACAAGAAAAAACTAATGGTGAAACAAAATTAGTGAACTGTATGCGCATCTTGTGTAAACCTCAATGCAATTAACCGAAACTCAAAATAGTATGATGTGTTAACGTTAAGGGAAAATGTCACCTATTGTGAAAAGGTGAACAAGCAATGATGAAGTAACTTACTTTTCAGCACAAAAATCATTCAGTATTTCATACAAGTCTTTCTGATTGTTCGCGATACTTGATGATCTTTTTCTTCTATCTCTGACCACCGTAACAGGATACTTTTTCCCATATCGAAGAACATACATTTGATTCGTGAACACATTAACACGGATACTGACCGGTGTATCATTGATGATATGCATGATCTCGCCATTTTCATCGATCAGGCTATAGTAGATGCCATTTATGCTGAACGAATCGTTCTTGATGCGTCTTTCATAGCGAAGCGTAAAGATGGAGTCTATATCATAGCCATCTAAAGGTACAAAGGCATCATGAGGGTCTTTAGGGAGAAATGCGAACTTGCGCCGGATGTATGGCAGATAGAAGGCAGTGAACCATCTGTTGAGGGTGTCATAGTCATGGATACCAAAACGGATGATGTCATTGGGCAGCCTTCTTTGTACGGTGCCGTTGTATCTTTCTATGCGTCCTTTTGCCTGCGGTGTATTAGCGAAGATCATCTCTATTCCCAGATCAGCCATCATTTGGCCAAACTGAGTAAGATTGCCTTCTTTGGAAGAGCGGAAGATAGTATGCTTATCAGAGTAAAGAGACATGGGGATCCCGTATTTTGTTAATATGTCATACATGACATAGCAGTATCCGAGCTGTCGTTCAGTAGGCATGAAACAGCCGGCTAGAGGTTCAGTAGTGGCATCATCAACGGCAAGATGTAAGGTCCACATCTCACCGTTACCGATCCAGTCAAAAGGAGTACCATCAATCTGAAGCAGCATACCTCTTTGAGGTGCAGGTTCTCTCAAAGGATGCGGGGCCCTGCCGTCTCGTCTCAGAGGTTTTCTGCTTTCTGGAGATTTCCAACCCTGCTGGATAAAAAGAGATCTGAACCAGCTGAGGCTGCGCGGTCTCAAATGATAGCGGGCGACGATATCCGATTTGGCGGGATCATTTAAAACATCTTCAAAGAAAATGTCGCGAAACTGTGCTATCGTAATAGAAGGATATGGCTTTTTCAGGTCAATAAGAAACTGGATCTCAGACTCGAGTGCTTTATTGACAGGCTCTTTTCCTTCATTGGCGTGGTGGTAAAGAGCCTCCATATCCGATGATTCATCAAGAGAATGAGATAATCGGATCAGCTGTCTTTTGGAGTAGCCGGTCTTCTCAGAAATCAGTGGAAAGGTCAATGAAGGATCATGGATCTTCTGCTTCAAAAGCTTTAGAGCAAGAAGTTTATTTTTCATCAAAAACACCTCCTGTAAATCACAATACAGGAAGTCAATTTGTTCAGAAATAAGATGGTGACATTTTCCCTTAACGAGAGGTGACAAAATCGCTTAACGGCGACACTCAAAATAGTATGATGTTGATTTGACGGGCGGTCTAGTGATACAATAGACCCGATAGTGTTTTATTCTGAGGAAAGTCAGATCGCTGAAACTGTATCTGAATGAAAGATATCAAGCTGGAATGGAGGACAAAGCATGGCAAATTTTCTGGAACGCCTGGTGAATGCCGATAAGCGTACGCTGGCAAAGATCGAGAAAAAGGCGGAAGAGGTCATGGCCCTGGCTGGAGAAGTGGAGAAGCTCAGCCAGGAAGAGATGATTGCGAAGACCAATGAATTCAAGGAGCGCTACAACAACGGCGAGTCGTTAGACAGCCTGTTGCCGGAAGCGTTCGCAATGGCGCGCGAAGCGGCGCGCAGGGTGCTCAACGAGTATCCGTATAAGGTGCAGATCATGGGTGCCATCGTGATGCACCAGGGCGATATCGCCGAGATGAAGACCGGTGAAGGTAAGACGCTGACGGCGACGATGTGCGTATATCTGAACGCGCTGGCGCAGAAAGGCGTGCATGTGGTCACGGTCAACGAATATCTGGCAGAGCGTGACGCCACCTGGATGGGCGAGGTATACCGTTACCTCGGCCTGACCGTCGGCGTGAACAAGCGCGAGCTGGTCGCTGCCAGCAAGCGCGCCGCATACAACTGCGACATTACCTATACGACGAACTCGGAGCTGGGCTTCGACTATCTGCGCGACAACATGGTGACGGATGTCAAGGACCGCACGCAGCGCCCGCTGTGGATGGCGGTCGTCGATGAGGTCGACTCCATCCTGATCGATGAATCCCGTACGCCGCTGATCATTTCCGGCGGAAAGAAGAAGACTGCCAACCTGTACATCCAGGCCGACCAGTTCGTCAAGCGGCTGAAGGCGCCGCAGTATGAGGTGGATGAGCGCACCGGAGAGAAGAAGCTCATCAGCGGCGGATATGAGATCGATGAGAAGACCCGTCAGGTCATGCTCAGCGAAGACGGCGTGCGCGCCGCGGAGCGTTTCTTCCGCGTCAAGAACCTGTATGATGTAGAGCACACGCAGCTCGTCCATCATATCACGCAGGCATTGCGCGCAAACTATATCATGAAGAACGAAGTAGAGTACGTGGTCAGCGAGGATCAGGAGATCGTCATCGTCGACCAGTTCACCGGCCGTCTGATGAAGGGCCGTGCGTATTCCGATGGACTGCATCAGGCCATCGAGGCCAAGGAAGGCGTTCCGATCAAGGAAGAGACGACGACGCTGGCGACCATCACTTACCAGAACTTCTTCCGTCTGTACACGAAGCTGGCCGGCATGACCGGTACGGCGAAGACCGAGGAGGAAGAATTCCTTTCTACATATAACATGCGTGTCATCGAGATCCCGACCAACCGTCCGATCGCGCGAATCGACTATCCGGACGCGATCTTTGCGACCAAGAAGCTGAAGTTCCAGGCATTGGCAAACGAGGTCAAGGAACTGCATGAGAAAGGGCAGCCGGTGCTGGTCGGCACGATCGCGGTCGAGACCAGTGAGCTGGTCAGCGGCATGCTCAGAAAGATGCACATCCCGCATGAAGTGCTGAACGCAAAGAACCATGCGCGTGAGGCGGAGATCATCGCCAAGGCCGGACAGGTCGGCGCCGTGACCATCGCGACCAACATGGCCGGCCGTGGTACCGATATCAAGCTGAGCGAGGAATCCCGTGCCCTGGGCGGATTGGCCGTGCTGGGCAGCGAGCGCCATGAGTCCAGACGAATCGATAATCAGCTGCGCGGACGAAGCGGTCGTCAGGGCGATCCGGGCTTCTCCCGTTTCTATGTGTCGCTGGAAGACTCGCTGATGGTGCGTTTCGGCGGCGAAAAGCTCAACGGGCTGTTCAATCAGCTGGGCGATCAGCAGATCGAGTCCAAGATGGTGACGAAGTCCATCACCCAGGCGCAGAAGCGCGTAGAAGGATACAACTTCGATATGCGTAAGCAGCTGCTGGAGTATGATGATGTCCTGCGCAAGCAGCGTGAGATCATGTACGAGCAGCGCAACTATGTGCTGGAGAATGACGATGTGCATGATATCGTCAAGGGCATGTTCGACCGCGTGGTCAGCGATATCGTCGGATCCAATACCGACAGCGCACACCGCGATTCACAGATCAACTATACCGGCGTATGCGAAGGTCTCGACATGCTGGGCATGCGTGAGGAAAACCGCGTGACGGCTGACGAGATCAAGGGCAAGGACCGTGAAGCGACCGTCAAGTACTGCGTAGACAAGATCTTCGGCGGTTATGAGAAGGAGATCGAGCCGGTGCGCCAGCAGTTCATGCCGTTTGAGAAGACGGTGGTGCTGCGCAACATGGACCGCAACTGGATCGAGCACATCGATATGATGAGCAAGCTGCGCGACGGCATCCATCTGCGTTCTTATGCGCAGAACAACCCGCTGCAGGCTTATGTCAGCGAAGGCTACGAGATGTTTGAGGAGATGACGGAACGCATCGCCCGCGAGATCGTCTTCTTCCTGCTCAAGGTGCGCATCGAGCGCAAGAGCGAGGAGCAGATCGCGGCTGAGCAGGCAGCGAGAGCACAGGCACAGGCTGCCGCACAGGAGGCTGCTGCACAGGCAGCGCCTGAAGCTGAGGCAGAAGCACAGGATGAGAAGGAAACAGCTGCACCGGCGGAAGCACCTGCCGAAGAGACAGCTGAGAATGGAGCAGATGAATAATGGAACTGTATGAGATCAGACAGGGGGTGAGCACTCATCAGGAACGCCTGAAGGCGCTTGGTGAGTCACTTTGACCTCGCTCAGAAAAAGCTGAAGATCGAAGAGCTGACGGCACAGACCATGCAGGAAGATTTCTGGAATGATCCGCAGCAGGCGCAGACGGTGATCCGCCGGCTGAACGGCATCCGGGAAGTCGTGGAGAATTATGAGAAGCTGGAAGCTTCATTGGCCAATTTGGAAGAAAGCGGCGAATTGCTTAAAGAAGATATGGATGAAGATATCTTCACGCTTTGCGAAGAAGAATACACCCAGATGGAAAAGGATTTTGAGCGCTTTGAGATCGGTGTGCTGCTCTCTCATGAATATGATCAGTCCAATGCCATCCTGGAGCTGCATCCGGGCGCCGGGGGAACCGAGTCATGCGACTGGTGCAGCATGCTGTACCGCATGTATTCCCGTTATGCCGAAAAGAAGGGCTTCAAGGTCACCGTGCTGGATTATCTGCCGGGAGAAGAAGCCGGCATCAAGTCTGTCACCATGCTGGTGGAGGGAGACAAGGCATACGGCTATCTGAAAGCGGAGAAGGGCGTGCACCGTCTGGTGCGCATCTCGCCTTTCGACTCTGGCGGAAGACGGCACACTTCTTTTGCCTCGCTCGATGTCATGCCGCAGTTCAACGATGAGATCGAGATCGAGATCCGTCCGGAAGATCTGATCGTGGAGACCAAACGCGCCAGCGGCGCGGGCGGTCAGCACATCAACAAGACCGACTCTGCGGTGCGCATGGTGCATAAGCCTACCGGCTTGGTGGCGACGTGTCAGAACGGGCGCTCCCAGCATGAGAACCGTGAGGAGGCGCTGCGGATCCTGAAGAGCCGTCTCTATCAGCAGATGATCGAGGAACAGGAGGCCAAGCTGGCCGAGATCAGAGGCGAGCAGCAAGCCAATGAATGGGGATCACAGATCCGTTCATATGTCATGCATCCGTATTCACTGGTGAAGGATCACCGCAGCGGGTACGAGACGAGCAATGTACAGGGCGTCATGGATGGCGACCTGGATGATTTCATCTTCGCTTATTTGAAGATGCAGATCCACTAAGAGCGATCATGGGGCAGGTTACGGAAGATTTCCGGGACCGCCCTTTTTTGTGCCTTGGAAGACAAGGCCTGCGTTTTCTTTCGTCCGCTCCGGCAAAGCTGGTTGTTGTGGATAGGAACATGGGCTATAATAGATGCCGTGCGAAAAAAGGAGATGTTTGAAATGCGTAACCAATCAAGACGTGAATGGATCCATGAACTGATCAATGTCGTCCTGGGCAATCTCATCGTTGCCTGCGGCGTCACGTTTTTTGTCTTGCCTTCCAATATCCTGACCGGCGGGACGGCCGGTATCGCTGTGGCGCTGCAGCCATTGCTTCATCTGCCGCCGCAGCTGATCATCAATGCGCTGACGATCGGCTTGTTCATCATCGGCTCGCTCTGCCTGGGAAAGGCGTTCTTCCTGAAGACGGTGCTCAGCACCATCGTCTATCCGCTGTTCATCTCGCTGCTCAGCTGGGTGGCGAGCGATCTCTCCCCGACGGCCGATCCGATCCTGTCTTCGGTCTATGCGGGCGTCTGCATCGGACTGGGCATCGGGCTGGTGTACCGGGTAGACGGCAGCACCGGCGGCATGGACATCCCGCCGCTGGTCATCCACAAATACACCGGGCTGCCGCTGTCGGCGCTGGTGATGTGCGTGGACGGCGCGACCGTCATCCTGGGCGCCGTGGTCTATGGCATCGAGGCATCGATGATCGGGCTGTTGTCGGTATTCGTCAGCGGACAGGTCATCAAGCGGGTGCTCACCCTCGGTGCGCAGGCCAGCAAGACCTTGTTCATCGTTTCTGAACACTGGGAGGAGATCCGCCGCGCGATCAGCGATCAGATCGACCGGGGCGTGACGCTCATCCCTTCGCTGGGCGGTTTTTCCAATGAACAGAAGATGATGGTGATGACGGTCGTCAAGCAGAACCAGTATGCCAGCTTGCAGAAGCTGATCGCCCGCATCGATCCGGAGGCCTTTTTCGTCGTCAGCGATGCGGATGAGGTACAGGGTGCAGGCTTCACCTTTTCTCAGCGGCACCGTTCCCGCACGGATGTCCATGTAAAAAATTTCAGGTGACTTTCAATAACGGGGAAATGATTCTATGTTATAATCTAAAAAGACACAGAAGGTGTGAAAGAGAGGTTGGTGGTTCACTGAATGAAGAAACGAATGCAGAATCTGCTGGCGCATCTGGCTGATGCATGGCGGAATCTGATCCGGCATATCTCGCTGACCGTGTCATCCGTGATTGCCGTCACCGTAACGCTGCTGATCGTGGGCGTGCTTGTGGTCATCGCCGGCAACATCAGCGATTTTACCGATAACATTGAGAGTGATTTTCAGATCCAGGCGACGATCAGTCCCGGATTTAGTGAGGATAAAGAAATTGCAGAGCTGCAGGCGCAGATCGAGCAGCTCGATCATGTGGAGTCCTGCACCTTTTCCAGCAAAGAGGACGAGCTGCAGGAGCTCATCGCCGAAAACGGAGAGATGTTCCGTTATTATGAAGGGGAGGATCGCAACCCGCTGTATGACGTCTTCCGCATCGAACTGGATGACAACCGGCAGATCGATGCCGTGAGCGAAGCGCTCAATCAGATGGATGGGATCGTCGAAGCGACATACGGCGGCGATGAGATCACCGTGATGGTCAGCGTATTCGAGGCGATGCGCAGCGGCGGCGCGGTGTTCGTGGTCTTTCTCGCCATCCTGGCGCTGCTGCTCATCCAGAATACCATCCGCATGACGATCCAGGCGCGCAACACCGAAATTGCCATCATGCGCAGCGTCGGTGCGAGCAACTGGTACATCCGCGGTCCCTTCATCCTGGAGGGAATGTATATCGGGGTACTGGGGTCGATCATCCCCATCGTCCTGATATCTTGCGGCTATTATGCGCTGTATCAGGCGTTTGACGGCGTATTGCTGTCTTCCATGTTCGTGATGAAGCCGATGTGGCCCTTCATCTTCGGGGTATGCCTCATCCTGCTGCTGGGCGGCATCCTCGTCGGCATGGCCGGCAGCTTCTTGGCCGTCGGCAAGTATCTGAGGTGGAAGCGATGATGCGGCGTCTGTGCAGAGGCTTCTTGGCAGCGGCCTTGCTCATCAGCGCGATGCCTGGGGCGCAGACAGTGCTCGCCTATGACTTTTCTGATGAAGAGGAATGGATCGCGCGTTGTTCCGCCGTCCAGGATTCATCCGCGGATTCGCAGGCGTGCGAGGCGTTCCGGGAATATTACACGCAGCAGCAGGAAGAGCTGGAAGAGCAGGTCTCGGCATTCCAGGCAGATCTTGACGCTCTGCAGGATGATATGAGCCAGCTGGAAGAGACCGTGCAGGAGCAGCATGCCCTGCTCGAGGAGCTGGAAGCCGATATCGAAGAGAAGAATGCATCCATCGAGGCGATCCAGGAAACGATCACGCAGCTGGAGGAGGACATCCAGGCGCGTGAGGAGGAGATCGCGCGCTGGGATGCGCAGATCAAGGCGCGCATGCTCAGCGAACAGGCGAGCCTGGGCACCAATCAGGTCGTGGACATGATCATGGATTCCGGCTCGCTGGAAGAGATGATGCGGACGCTGGAAGGCTTGCAGCGCATCACGGAGAGCGACAGCGAGCAGATCGAATCGCTGGAGGAGGAAAAGGCCGCGCTGCAGCAGCAGCGCAGCGAACAGGACCGCCTGCAGGAGACAGAAGAGACACAGCGGGAACAGCTGCAGGCGCAGCGCCGCCAGCAGGAGGAACTGCTGGAAGCAAATGAGGAGCTGATCACGCTGTATCGTCAGCAGGAAGCGCAGCTGCAGGAAGAGATGCGCAGCGCGCAGGTCGACATCGAGCGCATCGGCGATCATCTGATCGATATGGATACGGCCGGGGATTATCAGGGATCGAGCAGCGATGGCTGGCTGAACCCGATCGAGGGGCCGACCTCGGCCGGGACCTGGTATTATCCTGGCGGCGGCGTGCATCTGGGCGTGGACCGCGCGGTCTCAGTAGGGACGCCCATCCATGCGCCGGCTGACGGGCTGATCGTCTGGGCGGCCAATCCGGCGGATACCAACGGCGGATATCTGGGCAACTGGGCAGGCTATCCTTATGGGGCCGGCAACAATATCGCCATGCTCGTGCGGGTCAATGACACGACATATTTTGTCTCATTCTCGCACATGGCGCAGTATGGCATGACGGTGTCCGCCGGCGACAGCGTGTCGCAGGGCGATGTGATCGGGCTGACCGGTAATTCGGGCAACTCGAGCGGCGCGCACTGTCACATCGAGATCATCAATCTGGGAAGCATGTCTATTTCCGAGGCAGCTTCGCAGTTTGCGTCGACCGCCGATTTTGCCTGGGGATGCGGATGGAGCTCCTCATCCACGGGCTGTGATTCAAAGGGGTCCACGCCTTGCCGTGAACGTCCGGAAACACTGATCGGATAGGAAGGAGAACAACTATGATACGACTGGAAAATGTTTCTAAGTCTTACAACAATGGAGTTCATGCCCTTCGCGACATCAATCTGACGATTGAGGACGGAGAGTTTGTCTATATCATCGGCCCGACCGGATCGGGCAAGTCCACGCTGATCAAGCTGCTGGATGGGGAAGAGATCCCGGATCAGGGCCGCGTGCTGGTCAACGATGTGGATGTAGGAAAGCTCAGACACAGCAAGGTGCCGTTTTACCGGCGCAGCATCGGCGTCGTCTTCCAGGATTTCCGCCTGCTGCCGCACCTCACGATCTTTGAGAACATCTCATTCGCGCTGGAGGTCATCGGCATGGACCGCCAGCAGATCCGTCAGCGGGTGCGTGAGGTGCTGGAGCTCGTCTCGCTGAGCGAGAAGGCCAAGGCATTCCCCAATCAGCTCAGCGGCGGACAGCAGCAGCGCGCCACGATCGGCCGCGCGATCGCCAATCATCCCAAGGTGCTGATCGCGGATGAACCGACCGGCAACCTGGATCCGGAAATGTCAAAGGAAGTCATCGAGCTGCTGGAAAAGATCAACGAAAAGGAAAAGACGACCGTGCTCATGGTCACTCACGACAAGAACCTGGTGGATGCCTTCAAGAAGCGCACCATCTCATTAGAAGAAGGATATATCGTTGCGGATATGATGAAAGGCGGTTATCTGACTTATGATTAAGGAGATCCGGATGATCCCTTATCATATCCGGCAGGCGTTCAAGGGGATGTTCCGCCATCTGGGCATGACCCTGTCCGCAATCGTGGCGGTGATCATCACGCTGCTTCTGCTCGCCATCTTCCTTTGCGTAGCCGGCAATGTATCGCTGTTTGCCAGCAACATCGAGGGCGGGCTGCAGATCCACGCTACCCTGGATCCGGATATCGATACGGAAGAGGAGCTGGAGGAAGCAGGCAATGTCCTGAAGGAGATGGACAATGTCGCGGCGGCGACACTGTCCACCAAGGATGAAGAGCTGGAGCTCATGATCAAGGAAAAGGGCGAGGCGTTCGCGATGTACCGCGGGGAAGAGAACCCGCTGAACAACGCGTTCTTCATCACCGTGGTCGACGCGGATCAGATCGCGCAGACATGCGAAGCGATCAGTCAGCTCGATTTTGTGAATGACGCGGTCTATGGCGGCGCCAGCGTATCGCAGCTCATCCACATCCTCGATCTCGTGCGGCAGGGCGGGCTCGTCTTCGTGATCCTGTTGTTCCTGTTGACGGCCTATCTGATCTCCAGCACGATCCGCACGACCATCTACGCGCGCAGCAAGGAGATCGCCATCATGCGCAATGTCGGCGCAAGCAATCATTTCATCAAGGTGCCCTTCATGATCGAAGGGGTGCTGATCGGCCTGATCGGCGCTGTCCTCCCCTGCATCCTGACTTATTTCGGATACAGCTGGCTGTATGACGAGATTGGCGGCAGACTGTTTACCAATCTGTTTGCCCTGCAGCCCGTTATCCCGTTCACGCTCTATGTCGCGGCAGCGCTTGCGGCCTGCGGCGTGATCGTCGGCCTGGTCGGCAGCTTTGCCTCCACGACACGCTATCTGCATTGGAAACGATAAGCTCAAGTCATGTCTTTCTGACATGGCTTTTTATTATGGCATAAAAATTGGATCCTTCAGCGGAAAAAAACAGTTATTCTGTTAAAGGATCACGAGGAAAGCGTTGATCAGACGCATACGATAACGAAGCTCGTTTATCTTTCTTTTCTGTTTCTGTTGGCAAGTATTCTTGGGACAGCCCTTGTGCTTTCTGATTCCTAACAGCTCATAGATATGATCGAGCGCCTTACGCGATGGATCAGAGCAGGACCATAGGAGCGGATATTGCGGAAGCGGGGCAGGAATATGGAGGATCAGTTTTTTTGCATGTGATCAAAAACGCATACAAAGAGCGGGGTCGTGCAATATTGTATGAACATTTCCAAAATAGTATGATTTCTTTGTGATACTACAGGTATGTAAGGGCACCAGGAGAGGAGGATGGGTAAGACAAGTGCCGGAGAAACAGCTGTAAGTTTTTTGTCACGAAAATTTACGTGTTTTTTAAATTTACGGAAACATAGAGTACAGTTAATATTTTGTATATGCATGCAAGATGATATGCAAAAGGAAAAGGAGGAGAAATTGAATGAAGAAACTGCTGAAGTTTACGCTTGCGGCATCTATGGCGATGAGCGCCATCCCGCTGCAGGCGCAGGCCAATGAGGCAGGCGGAGATGTCGTCATCAGTGAAAATGGCACGGAAGTGACGATCGGCAATGGTTATCTGTCGCGCACTTTTACTACAGAAGGCGGGCAGTTTCGGACCAAAGCCATCACCAACAGCCGGATCAATGAAGTGTTTGAGCCGGCATCAGGGTCAGAAGACTTTATCATCAATCTGGTGGATGACACCCAGGACGTAGAGGAGATCATCATTCCGCCTTCCGCACCGCTGTCGCGTGAGGGCTGGAGCGCGCAGCTCTATAATGCGCAGGGCGTTGCCTTTGATCAGGTAGACAGGCTGTTTGACGGCGATCCGGATACCTATGTCGATCAGTATCAGAATGCCGGCATGCCGATCACCCTGGAGATCGATCTGGGCAGCGTACAGAAAGTCGGCTCGTTCTCATTCCAGAAACGTCCGGGCTACAGTGATCCGGTATATGGCATCAATGGCACGATGGGTGAGTATAAGCTGTATGTGAGCGAAGACGGCGAGGTCTGGGAAGAAGCCGGTGCAGGTGAATTTACAGAAGAAGACTACAACCTGCATGAGGAAGACGGCCTGTATAATGTCGGAGACCTCGTCTATGGCAATTTCGATCAGATCCATGAGACGCGTTATGTGCGCATCGACACGCTGAGCGACGCGCTGGGCACGACCGAAGAGTTTACCGGCGCGGAGATCATGCTTTATGAAGATCAGGCATCAAGGAGCACCGAAACGATCCTGCCCAGCCAGGAGATCGGCCGTGACGGCTGGAACGTGACCCTGGCCGGCGCAGCGGCAGCCAGCCTGATCGATGGCATTGATGCCACGACCGCAGTGGGAAGTGTAAATGATGAGATCATCATCGACCTGGGCAGTGTTTGCTCAGTTGGTTCTTTCTCTTATCAGAAACGTCCTGGTTATCATCAGAGCGCCTGGGGAGTCAACGGCACGATGGGAGAGTATGCGCTGTTTGTCAGTACGGACGGCAGCGAGTGGACTCCTGCCGGAACCGGCTCGTTCACCCGTGAAGAATATGGCTTACATGAGGTCGTGCTCGATGAGCCGCAGACAAGCGACGGCATCACGCATCCGGCCGGAACGACCTTATATAATGTCGGCGATCTTGTCTATGGCAATTTTGATCAGATCTATGAGACACGCTATGTGAAGATCGTGCCGAAGAGCGATGTGCTGGGCGGTACCGATGAATTCCACGGTGCGGAGATCCGTCTCTATGCGGACCAGAAGATCGTGCCCGAAATCGTGGAAGAGGATCATGATATCCGTGCCAGCGAACTGAGCGTGGAAGACGTGAGCGTGGAAGATAATACGTTGCGCGTATCCTTTGCGCCCTTTGCACTGCAAGGCGTGAACTGGGACATCGATATGGTCGCTGCCATGGAAGATGGCAAACACTATATGAATACATGGCTGGAGATCAGCGCGGATGATCCTTCGGTCGCAGCCATCAATTATATCGATCTTGATCATTTTGTCATCCCGGAAGATGCCAGTGATGTATGGAGCATCCCGGATGAATCGCAGATCTCTTCGATGTGGATCGGCAAGCATGAGCTGATGCTGGGACAGCCGATCTATGCGGACGGTCTGTTCTTCGGCTCAGAGTTCCCCGCACAGGAAACAGATGTCGAAGATGACGCGATGAAGATCCGCTATTATTCCGGAAAGACCATCGCGAAGATGGCAGAGGATGGACAGGATGTCCGAAACGGAAACATGTTCCGCACATGGAACAATGTGGTCGGCGCAGCGCAGGGCACAGAGACCGCTGTCGTACAGACAGATTTCTTTGATTACATCGAAGATATCGCTACGCCTTCGACATTCCGCAAGCAGTATAATTCCTGGTATGACAACATGATGAATATCAGTGATTCCAGCATCGAGGCTTCTTTCCTCGGCGCAGAAAAAGGATTGGCGCAAAACGGCGTAGAGCCGCTGGACAGCTATGTCGTGGATGATGGCTGGAACAACTATAACAATGAGATCGGCGGAGTGAACGCGCCGGCTGCATCTGGAACGACGCAGAACCAGACCGGATTCTGGGAGTTCAACAGCAAGTTCCCTAACGAGCTGTATACGTCGACCGAGCTGACCGACAAGCTGCAGTCTAGCTTTGGCGTATGGGTCGGCCCGCAGGGCGGATACAACTATTTCGGCGGATTCTCCCGCTATCTGGAAGCGATGGGCACTGGCTATGTCCAGCATAACAGCGCTCTGGGCGATGTCGTCTGCACCGGCTCACGCAAGTACATCCAGAATTTTGAAGACCGCTTCGTCGATTATCAGACCCGCTTTGACATCGATTATTGGAAATGGGACGGCTTTGCGTCCAGACCATGCAACGCGGAAGATCATGATCACATGGTCGGCGGTGACAACAACATGTATTTCACCAGCGATATGTGGGAAGCATGGACCGATCTGTTCGAGCATGCCCGCGCTGCCCGCGCCGCTGAAGGCAAGGGACTGTGGATCAACGCCACCTGCTATGTCAACCTGAGCCCGTGGCTGCTGCAGTGGGTGAATACGATCTGGGTGCAGGATTCCGGCGATACCGGACAGGCCGGCGATACCTCCGCTGCCGTCACCAGCAGAAGATCTACTATCGTGACGATGTCTACTATAATTTATATATGACCAATGAGATCCAGTTTCCATTGAAGAACATCTACAACCATGATCCGATCTACGGTGTCTCGGATGCTTCCAACGCAACGACGGATGTGTTCCGGGAATTCCTGTTTGACAACGCGATGCGCGGCACGGCGTTCTGGGAACTGTACTATTCGCCGAGCATCATGGACGATGCCAAATGGCAGGTGACGGCAGATGCGCTTGATTTTGCGGAAAGCAATCATGAAGTGCTGAAGAATGCCAAGCTGTTCACCACGGAAGGCAGCCGCCCATCTGAGGATGTGTATGGCTACTCCGCATGGAACGATGAGCAGGGCTTCGTCTCTTTCGTCAATCCGACTGCGGAAGAACAGACCTTTGCCCTTACGCTGAATGATCTGGTCGGCGTGCCGCAGGGCATGCACGATCTGCAGCAGGTGCGCATCTATCCGTATGCGTCTCAGCCGGATGCTCAGCGCGTCAGCTACGGAGACACGCTGGAAGTGACGCTGTCGCCGTTCAGCTCGCAGATCTATCAGTTCGGCATCACGGATGAGGAAGCGCCGCAGGTCGTTTCTGCCCGCATCATCGATGAGGATACCATCGAGGTGCGCTTCGATGAGCGAGTCAACGCGCAGATCGAGGCAGAGGTCGACGGCAGCGCGGCAGAAGCGCAGCTGAGCGAGGATTACCGCACCGTAAAGATCGCGGCAGAAGGGGTGGGCGAAACAGCGTCGCTGAAGATGAGCGATATCCGCGATATTTACGGCAATGCGGCTGAGGAATACCGCGCAGATGTCCGCACGAGCGCAGAGATCGCTTCCGCAAGTCACGCAGAGGATGTCCCTGGCGCCATCGAAGTGCAGGATGCAGAAGGAAATACGTATCTGAACCTGCGCGGCAATGCCTATGCGCTGAGAGAAGACGGCATCAGCGGAACGACGGACTTCAGCGTATCGCTGACGCTCAATACCATCGATACCGATACCGTGCTGCTCAAGCAGGGAGAAGACTACACGATCGGCATCGATGCGGACGGATATGTGAAGGCCAGCGTAGGCGGCGTCACCCTGAGCAGCCAGGAGAGCGTCACGACCGTGACCGAAAAGGCGAGCGGTACGTTTGGCACATCGGCTTATCAGGAAACGAAGACGAGGACAGATATCATCGGTAAGGTCAATGACGGCCAGAACCACACGGTCAATCTGGTGCGCGAAGCCAACGGCATGATCAAGCTGTATGTCGACGGCAGCCTGAGCGCATCCGCTTATGAGGAAGATCGGCTGAATGAGCAGATGAGCGGCAGCGCCATCACGCTGGGAGATGCATCTTACAGCGGCTATGTCGGCGATGTCCTCGTCCGCAACAGCGCGATCTACTATGATGATGCGCAGCAGTATGCCCAGGATCACGCGATCGCTCTGAGCGCAAAGCCGCTTTCCAAAGAGGGCTGGAGCGCGGAAGCATGCAGTGAGCATACTTCCGTGCCAGGTACTGGCGGTGATGGTGCGGCCATGGATGTCGTGGACGGCAACAATAACACATACTGGCACAGCAACTACAGTGGCGGAGATACGTGTGAGAACACACATACGCTTACGGTAGATTTTGGTCAGACAGTGACCTTTGATAATCTGGAATACGTGGCACGTCCTGGCGCAGGAAACGGCACTTGGACGTGCGTGACGATCATCGGCATCGATGAAGAGGGCAATGAGCAGACATTGATGGAAGAGCAGGAAGTGACGCTGACAAACAATATGGCGGTATTCGCATTTGCGGCGCCGCAGACATTCCGCGCCGTGCGCTTTGAGCTCACCGGCACAGGCGGCTATGGCTCCGCAGCCGAGATCAATGCGACGTGCAATGTCGAGCAGGTAAACATCAGCGAGATCGCCGCGCTCCAGCAGGAAGCGCAGCAGCTCTTGCAGAGCGTCGATCCGGCAGACTACACGGGCGAAAGCTATGACGCATTCAAGGCGGTCGCTGATCAGATCGCACAGCTCAATCCGTTCGTCGATGAAGGAACAGATGTCAGCGCCCTGCGCACCGCACTGCATGACGCGCATCAGGCACTCGTGCCGATCAGCGGTGAGCCAGCCAGCGATGCAGCCATGCAGGCACTGCGTGATATGGTGGAAAAAGCCATCGCGATGGGTTCTGAGGATGCAGCGCTGAACGAAGCGATCACCAACGCACAGGCCGTACTGGCCAAGGAAGCGCCGACCGCTACGGAAGTTGTCACTGCTCTGCTCGATCTGAGCGAAGCGATGCAGGATCTGGGCGGATCTGCAGATGTGGATGCCCTGAGAGCAGATGTACAGGCAACGATCGACTTCATCAACGAGAACATCCTGAACGATGTAGAAGGACTCCGTCCGGGCAAGGTGCAGGCGCTGAGAGACG